>JANNPM010000263.1:0-5321 GCA_031400145.1 Chryseolinea sp.
GGTCTCGACGAGCACCTGACGCCGCAGCGCGCCAATGGCTTGCGTTCGATGGTGAAGCGCATCAAGCGCGACGCCGAAGCCGCGCTGAAGCAGACCGCTTAAGTCGGGCACTCACTGCGACAGCCTCGAAGTGATGCCGTCGCCCGGACCAGGCGTCAGTGTAAGCGTAGTTGTTTCCGTGAAATAAAGTTCCAGCAATTTGCCGTCACCAGTCTTCACATAGATCTCAGACTTGTCTGCCTCAACTTCATGAACAGTCCCCTGATAAACACCTGACTCAACGACATCAGTTTTTTGGCCACAGGATGTTAAAGCAATAAATGCTAACGCAGTAACTAGAATTTTAATAGGTCTCATAAGTATTTGGTTATCGTTTAAAAATCAAATCTTCACTTGCAAAGTAATAAAATAACCCCGGCCGTCTGAAGGTAGGATTCCAGGGCCTGGATAGCCGGTAGCTCTCCGGGTAAAATACATGTTATCGGTAAGATTATTAATACTACCCTCAAAGCGGAATTTTTTAAACTGATAAGAAAGACTCACGTCCATAACGGAGTATGAGGGAATTATTCCAATAACGGCAGACACATCACCTTCAACTTCGTTTGTAGCATCTGTGTACTGGTTTGCCAAATATGTGTATTGAAACGAAGCTTTAAAATTGTTGTATCCTGCTCTAAGTCCGCATTTTAAGTTCACCTGCGGGACAAATTCGACTTCCTTATTTGTAACACCGGTCAACTCGCTCGACTTATATGTGGAATTAATCAAAGCAATGTTTGTGAATATCACACCGCTCCATTTGTCAAACCTGGAAAACGCAATTCCCAGAACATCAGCTTCACCATAAGCTTCGACACCCTGAATAACGGCCCTTCCAATGTTTCCCCTTCTGCGAACATCGTACAATGGCACCTCGCCAATCCTGTTGTTGTAGTTGAGGTAAAAGAGGCTTACATCATAATTAAAATGTAATGTCTGTTCACTACGCACCCCGAGATCAAAAGAATATCCGCTCTCGTCTTGCAGATTCGGATCAATCTCACTCGATGGATTTGCAATCCTCATATCGCTAAATGTGATGGATCGATAATTTTGGGAAACGTTGGAATAAACATCTATGAACGGTGTTGGCCTATAGCTGATGCCTATCCCGGCAAGCAAAAAATGTCTCGCATTATTTCTGTATTCATCGGTTCTGGTTTTGTCCATCACATTTCCCGCAAGGTCCTTGTATATGGTGCCGTAATAACCTTCCGCAGTTGTATTAATGTATTCAAAACGCAGACCGGGTGTAAAAGAAAGTTTGTCGTTTAAGTACAAGATGTTTTCCGCGAAAATTGAAACGTTCCTATTTGGAAAATCATAATCATACGTAATGGTTTCATCAGGGCTGACATAGTTAAAGTCAGCGTTCTTTCCTGTGCTCCCGAACCCTTGCGTGCTATGATTGAAACCATTGTAAAATCGAAGGCCGACTAACGCGACAGATTGAAACTTACGAAGAGAGTACCTTTTCAAGTATCGAGCCTCAACACCCCAATTTGTAAATTTACCTTTAATCAGATCACGCTCACTGTTATCATCCACTGTGGCCACTCTGTTGGGACGAAAGCCCAAGGAATATCTATACGCAGAGAGCCCGAACACACGAAGATTGAATTCACTTGATTCACTAAACTTGTGATCCATGTGGAGGGCAAACAAATTCCAATTTACCTTAAACCAGTTCCGCTCACGATTTGTCTGTCTAGGGTTTTCTTTAAACATAGCATCAGTCAATCCTCCGGGCTGCTGCGACAGATATCCCATTTGTGTAATATCAACTGCTATGCTAGTCTGCGATGATACTCTATAGATGATATTAGCATACAAGGTATGACTATCGAACTTAGAGTTGTCCCTCCACCCATCGCCCCGTTTATATTGAAAAAAAGAATAGTAGCTCAATTTTTTCACTGTTCCGCTTGCGCTGGTAAAAGCATTATAAAAACCAAAAGACCCGGCAGTCTGTCGTGCAGTTAATTCAATTTTTTTTTCTGTCACCGGTTTCTTCATCACAAAATTAATGAGTCCGCCGAACTGGGTACCATATTGTAAAGAAGCTGCACCCCGAACAATTTGAATTTCCCCGACCCCTTCTATCGGAGGAGTGTAATAACTCTCAGGATACCCTAAGGCATCTGCACTGATATCATATCCATTTTGTCTGGTATTGAAATTTGAAGTACGGTTCGGATCAAGCCCTCTTCCTCCAATGCTTAATTGTAACCCAGCTCCATCATTCTCCCAGATGTTAAGACCTGCCACTCTGGAATAAATCTGACGTGCATTGTTGGTGGAAGTGTTAGCTACGAGCTGCTCCGGTATGATCACTTCCGATTTCTTTCCCTCATAAATTCCCATGTTCTCAACCGACCTCATTCGCGTAAATCCAAAGCCTGATTGGCTATCGGTTATGAGCACCTCATCAAGCGTTTCATTTCTCGATTCCAAAACAACCCGGACAAACGCATCACCTTCGGAAACAATTACCTCAACCGTCTCATACTTAAACTCCGGGGTAATGAAACGCAGCTGGTAAGTGCCATTTGATACATCCTCAAATAAGAATCTTCCACGTGCATCAGACATAGCGGAAAGTTCATCACCATTCAAATAAACGACACATTCCTTTATAGCAGCCGTATCCTGAGCGGAAGTAATGACCCCTGAAAGGCGATACTGTGAAAATGCATTCACAGTGATGAAACAAAAAATCAGAATTTTACAGCCCTTGAATTTCATGGTCAAATGGTAAGATCCAGGGCTTATGGTTGAATGATTCTGCTTCAGAGGCCAGATCTGTAAGCGGACTCACAAGAGGTTTCCCTAACCGGCCATTGAGGGCTACGTAAGAATCAACATATACCTGAGGTGATGTAAGGCCCTGCTGTGAATAATGATCACGAAGCATATGAGCGTATTGCAAAATCATATCAGGCTGTGTGGCCATCATTTTTTCCTGCAATGGCGTAAGAAACTCCTTATTTTCAACAGGTATTTTTTGGCCCTGACCGTCTGTAACTGTAAACTGTGCATAGCCCGCTTTTTCAATTAACATTACGCGCCATGAAAACCGATACCCTTCTTCAGTCCAGAATAATTCGCCAGGATAAAAAGCATAACGGAAGGGGATTGCGGTTTGAAATAGCAAAAAGACTGCAAACCCAGTGGTTAACGACTTAGCATGAAAGTTTGAATATTTGAATTCCTTTACTGGATTCATAAACTCATTGGAGGCGCTTATCAATCTCCCTAATTCTTTTATGATCGTCATATGAAAGTCTGCCGAAAAGAAAATCAAAGCAGTTGCAATCATAATGTAAGGGAACAGTCCTATCGGAAATAGAATGGCTGTAAGCACATGAAAAATAATTACACCACAGTAAGCAAAAACACGGGTTGATTTTTTAAGAAGCAAAAAAGGAGTGCTAAGGTCATATATACATCCAAGCCAACTAAAAGCGTAGGCTATCCATAGATAGTTGAACAAGGAGCCTATTATAGGGAGATCGTTTTTTGCAGGCAACCATATTCTTAAGGGCTGAGCCTCCAACAACCAGTCAGTATTGATTTTGGCAATGCCTGCATACAGGTACACGATGCAAACAAATAGCTTTATGGAATCGATACACCATTGCGGGATCTGGCCTGAAAGAAGTTGCTTACTCCGTTCCGCATCCATGGAAAAATACACGTGCGCTGGTAAAAAGATCATCATCAGGCAGATCATACTGACAAAATAATAATGATTGAGGTAGGTACTCTTATCTATAAGCTCAATATACGTGAAGCTTAAGAACAGTGCGGTAGCCGCGATCCGATAGTAGAATCCTAGCGCAACCATAAGAGCCGCTAAAGCGCAAATGGCGAAGAGCAAATAGGTATAGTCACCCAGCGATCTAACGAATTCAAATCCGTAGAACGGAAAATAGTATTTTGGAGCAATATAAAGTTCATGTATCCAGCCTTTGGCCCAAAATCGAACGATACTGCCAAAGAGCAGAAATCCAAGCGCTATTCTGAAAATAGCCAACGGAGCTGCTGATGTCGCCTTTTGGAAATAATCTTTCATTACCGCTGATTCATTGTCTAGTCTCCATCGTTATCGGTATACGTAATAGTAACGCTCATCGCTGATGTCACATCAACCTTGATGATCCGAACCAGCGTCTGCATCGCCGTGTAGGTATCGACGACCGGTTGATTGTCAGATTGCACTTGCTGTGAAAGATCGGGTGACAAGCCATCAAGGTGCCCGGTAATGACAGAAAACTGGGCATTTACTATTTCGGATAACTTGGTGCCGGTTGTCGCGTCTTTAGCGTCAAGCGCATCGAGATAAGATTTAAATGATGGACCATCAGCACCAGAGTTTACATCCTTGCCATTAAAAAAATCCGTTGCTGCAGTATGGGCATTTTTCGCAAGTGCAAGTGAAATATCCTTCTTGTAGTAAGCTTCCACTTTATCCGGATTAATAGTGCCTCCGTCTGCAACCGTCGAGCCTGAAGGAATACCAATTTTGCCGGAACGGATGAAGCGTTCGTAGTGAAGTACATACGCATTCACTACATTTCCGAATGACGACCCAATGTCCAACCCTGTTTTAGTGATGAATGTATCACGGTAAGTTGACCATTCGGAAATCACACTAGATAAAAGCGTGTTCATTCGATCAGTTACCCGCGTGACATAAGCGACCCTCTTTGCGGCATCGGCATCTGATGTGTAAAACGAGATAATCTGCGCATCATCCGATCCAACGCCATTGATCAGATAATCAAGTGAAGGGAAGCCTTGTCTTGAATAAGATGCGGGCAAATCCAGGTTAACGGAAGGGTCATTTATGTTGGACATAATTCCAGTAACATCTGCAGGATAAATATTAAAAAAATTACGAAGCGTAACTTGGTCTGCCGGACCGAATTCAAACAATTCAACTTGCTGCCATTCCAAGTAAGCTTCGACCCATGCTGCGCGAAATTCGGTGAGCGTTGTGCCGTTTGGCGATGAAGTAAAAGCATCGGACTTAACTTTCATCGCATCAAACTTCACTTTAAATTCGGCGTATGCAGGAGTGATAATGTTATCCGCCCAATGCGTAAGAATGACCTGCCTGTCTTTGCCATTGTCCTCCGGTGATGGCTCATTTCCATTTCCGCCACAAGACCAAAGGGCTAAAGTAAAGAAAGTTACATAAATGTTTCGCCTGTTCATCGTATTCAGTGCCATGTTTTAAAAGCTGAAGGGATTGACAGCTAACCGCCAGTCCATCC
>JANNPM010000271.1:0-6571 GCA_031400145.1 Chryseolinea sp.
TAATGCCAATGACGAGGACGACGATGGCGTGCGATTATCTCCCCTTGCGGAAGGTGATTCAATCTATGTGGAAATCCATTCGCTGACCGAAATCTCATTCAACTATATGAATGAAGTGATTACACAAACAGATCGGGATGGCGGGCTTTCAGAACTTTTTACATCGACTCCTTTGGCAAATGTTTCCAGTAATATCGTCAATCTGGATGGTAACGGGTCGGCTGTAGTGGGCTTCTTCAATGTAGCAGCAGTCTCAGGACTGGGTAAAACGTTTCGCAATTGACAAGACGGAGAGTGAATAATCCGTGTACATTACTTTGATAGGGGTTGAACTGTATAGGTCGGGCCGTCGGATGATACTACACCGTCCTTATAGAAAATCCTGTCTATGCGAGGGTAGCGCGCCGTATAGGCGGTATCCCAGCCGTGATAGACAACCCAATCCTGTCCTCTTGCATCCGCATATATAAAATGATGGCCCGGGCCTTTTACGAACGCGTTCGACCGAAGAATGGTATCAGGTTGTTCCGAATACCCGCCAAGTACTGACGAGCTGGTGGCGTAGCGAAGATGATACGTGCTGTCCTGCCATTTTCCGCAACTATACGTCAGGTAGTATCGGTTATCCCGATACTGAACGAAGGGGCCCTCCTGCCACTCATGATGCGATACGATTTGTACCGGTCTTCCGGCAACACGGTCAGGAGCAATCATTTTATCGGCGTAGATCTGTCCTGCCTTCAGGCTATCCGCATTTAGATGCTCAATGGTATAGAAAATATACATGGAACTGTCTTGATCCATGAAAGGATGTCCGTCGATAGACGCATGGGGTATTACCACTCCGATGTTTTCATACGGACCTTCAATATTCTTTGCGCGGGCGACGCCAACCCGGTTGCCGGAGTTACGAGGAGAATCTTCCGGTGAGGCAGTATAGTACAGATAATAGAGATTTTTTATCTTGATCACTTCCGGCGCCCAAAAGTGTTTATAATTCCAATCTGTCTTACTACCGCCGGCAACAGCGCCCCGGACAAATTCCCAATGCACAAAGTCGCGCGTCCGATAAATAGGGATAAAGCGCTTGTCATCTGCCTGTCCGGTTGCAAAAAGATAATACTGGCCACTATCAAACTTCACACAGGGATCGGCAAGATACTTATCGATGATGGGATTGGAGTAGTACAGCGAGTCGGTCGCCTCCGTTTCATGACCATATTTGTTGCACGAAACGCAAACTAATGCGAGCAAAAGACCAGCGTAAAATATTCTCTTCATGGATGTTAATCAGTAAATCTTGAATAAGCGTGCCCGAGAAGCTAACCAGTCAACCAACACGGTTGACTGGTAGTTGAACTCAATATATTGATCTTTGCTTATTAATTCCAGTCGTTGGCGATATCCATGTCGACAGCGGGATTTGTATCGCGTTCGGAAATTGGAATAGGGAATAACGCATGCTTGTCAAGGTAGTACTGTCCCGCGCCATATTGGGCGCTCAGCTCCGCATTTAACACCTGGTTGGCATCTCCCCACCTTACCAGATCCCGGAACCTTGTTTGTTCACCACAAAGTTCAAGGTGTCTTTCACGCTTGAGCAAAGTCATGGCATCGGCTTGCGGATATGAATTTTGGTATTCAAACGCCCCCACACGTTGACGGACCGTGTTGATCAGGGCTAATCCGCCGGCAACGTCGTTGGACATAATCAATGCTTCTGCTCTCATCAACAGCACGTCGGCATAGCGTATCACTTTGCCGTTGTTACTTCCCTCGGGCAGTCCTTCCTTAAATTTCTTTTCGTAATTCTGGTACTTCTTAAACCGGTATCCTCTGCTTGAATAGTCATACGTAAGCGGCGATTTACCATTCACCCATTCAGCTGCGTTGCGTTCGTTTTCAGGCACGTCGGCTGTTGTAATATTGCAGTTATCGCACCATTGATCATCACCCACGCCTGCTGTACCGTAGAAGGTCAATGCTGCGCGGGGATCGGTATAAACGTTACCCTCTTCGTCATTGTAACGGAAGGCATTAACGGCGGCAGTAGAAATGAATACGTTTTGCCAGTCATTGAATCCATACTCCATCGGACGACCCGTGTGGGTACCCCCGGCGCCCCAGTCCTCCTGTCCTCCGAACATATACCACGTGCTGGTGCCTGGCATGTGCTTGAGCTGAACTTCGAAAACGGACTCTGCGTTATTTTCCTTGGCATCTTCATCCGTAAAATTGTCGTTCCACTGCGGGCCTGGTATCAACGTATATGTACCCGCTATCTTGGCAAACTCTGCGGCCGCTTCGGTATACTTCTTCTGGTAGAGATATGCCTTCCCAAGCAGCGCAATGGCTGCGCCTTTCGTGGCCCTGCCCAAGTCAGACGCAGGATAGGATTCGGGCAGTCGTTCAGCAGCGCCCTGCAAGTCTGACTCAACGATTTGCCAGACCTCAGCGACATCCGCCGAACGGGGGGTTTGCACGACGGTCACATCATTCATGGAAAGTTTTAGCGGCACTCTGCCAAACTGCGAAGCCAATTCAAAATAAGCATAGGCGCGAAGGAAATATGCCTCACCGATAAAACCCTTGACATTTTCGTTATCAGGATTTTTGGTCAGAAATTCATTGGCCTGATCAATTACCAGATTAGCGCGCAGCACAATGCGATAAAGTGAACGCCAATAAACATTTATCTGACCGTGATCAATGCGGTACGTATATTTTGCAAACTCGGCCAACTCACCTTGCAAGGCCGTGGCTACTTGCGCGTCATTGCCGAGCAAATCGAATATAAAGTAGTATTCGCGTGCCCATAGTCCTCCAAAATACAAGCCAGCGTAGATCGCCGTAGAGCCTTGCCGGAGTTCTTCTTCCGTCTTAAAGTAAGTTCCGGTATTGTAGTTATTCGGATTTGTCGTATTGATGATGTCTTCACTACAGTTCGAAAGAACTGTCAGGATCACAAGCATTGAAAATATCTTAAGTGTTTTCATAATTCTGGGTCAGTTGAGTTGGAGCACTAAAAAGTAAGTTGAAGACCGGCGCGGAAGGTTCTTGATACCGGCAGATAGCCCGTGTCGCGGCCGCGGGCGCGTTGTCCGACATTACCGCCCACTTCAGGGTCATATCCACGATACTTCGTAATGGTCAGCGGAGTATCAGAACTTACGTATACGCGAATGCCTTTCACATAGCCTCTAAACGCAGCGTTCAAAGTTGCTGGGGGTAAAGAATATCCAAGACTCACCAAAGACAATCTTAAATAGGATCCTGAATAGATGAAGCGGTCAGACATGCGCAGGTTCCCTGAGGGATCAGTTTTAACCGCGCGTGGCGTAATACCATCGCCGGGATCGGCTTCGCTTCTCCAACGGTTGAGCGTTTCGGTGCTGCTGTTGAACGGACGGATCATTCCCTCCATCCAGTAGCCCAGTTCATAAAGAATTTTGTTACCCGCCCGTCCCGTCCAGTTCATAAAGAAATCGAAATTCTTATACGCAAGAGAGGTCGTAAATCCATAGGAAGTTTTTGGAATGGAGGAGCCTAAATTGGTGCGGTCTTCGGCAGTGACTACACCATCGCCATCTAAGTCAAGAAATCGGATATCACCGGCTTTGGTGCTGGAGGAAATAAAATAGACCTGCTCGAGGTCGGCATCCGTCAGGGTTGGGTCCAACGCTACGGCACGCGCACGCGCCGCCTCATTATCTGCATTCACCTGCTCCTGTGTCGCATACACGCGGTCCATTTTGTAACCGTAGAAGTAACCCACTTCGTAGCCCTCCTCGGTGCGGTTCGACGTTCCAAATCCACCCAGTCCGCCATCGTTGTACGGAACGCCACCGGCAAGGTTGGTAACTTCGTTTTGGAGGAAAGTAACATTTCCAGAAACATTGTAATTTAAATCGCCTACGCTGTTCTTGGTTGTCAGCGTAAACTCCCATCCCCTATTGGCGAGATTTCCGGCGTTTACGTTCGCATTACCACCACCACCATTGTTACCAAATCCCAGGGACGGCGGAAGCGGAATGTCCACAATCATTTTACGGGTCTCTTTGTCGAAATAGTCGGCTGTGAAAAAAATTCGATCGTTAAACAATCCAATTTCCACACCTACCGACACAGAGGCAACCTCCTCCCATTGAATGGCCGGGTTGTAGGCAGAATTAATAGTCGCACCATTGTACGTGTTGGAGGTACGGCTTGGAAAAGCATATGCCACATTGCTATGAACCTGTGAAACATACCCGAAAGACGTTATCTGATCGTTACCCGTAATGCCGTAACCCGCACGGAGCTTTAAAAAGCTGATCGCCGGAATAGACTGAATAAAACTTTCTTCGCTCAACTTCCATCCGACGGCCACCGCCGGAAATGTCCCGTACTTGTTGAGGGAGCCAAACTTATCGGACCCGTCCCGGCGGATGTTGGCAGAAAGCAGGTATTTGTTTTTAAACGCATACGTTACACGTCCAAAATAGCCGAGCCATCCAAAAACACCGATGTCATTGCTGGCAACTGTTTTCTCACGCGCCACATCCAGGGTTATTACCGCATCATTTACGTATCCTATACCTGTTGCGTCAATACCACGATTGGACACCGGCTGCTTCACCGTATTTCCCACCATCAATGAAAAGTCGTGGTCCTTGATTTGCTTTTTATACGTCAGGTAATTCTCGAGAATGGTCTCATAGCCAAAGGAAATGTTTTCGTCCAACTGGGCATCGGGATACACCAAGTTACCATTTTGTCGCGGCTTGATGTAGGCATACGTCGAGGAATTTGAACCCAATATCCCAAAAGACGAATGAAGAGTCAGGCCCTTTAGGATCATCAACTCTGCCTTAAGGTTGAGATTAAAGGATGCTCCCTGGTCTAAGTTACTGCCTAGCCGCAGATCGGTTACCGGGTTGGACGCATCGTTGAGATCGTCGGTCGTTGTTACATAGGCAAAACCGCCCAAAGCATTGGGGTCTTCCACCGGCGCGTACTGCGGCATTCGTAACCCTCCTAGAAGATCAACACCACGACCCGTGTTCTGATAGTATTGCATCCGAAAATCCTCTCCGATTCTCAATCGATTATTGAAAAGGTTCCAGTTCGTATTTATCCCTAACTTATAATTCTTCCAATCCGACGTGCCGACGGTGGATTCTCCCGAATTTATGGCCCCACTCACGCTGTAATTCACCAGATCGCTCGCGCCACGTAAGCTCAGGTTATGCTCCTGAAAGGCCCCATCCTGAAACATCTCGTCCTGCCAGTCGGTGCGGTCTGTTGTTGCATACTCTGTAAATGTTCCGTCCGCATTGAAGAGTTTGGTTTTGGCCGTCAGCTCTGCCATCGTCGTCCCCCCGTTGAGTTCGATATCTTTCAACAGTTCCATGTACTGCTGCGAATTGAGCAGATCGATACGCTTAGCCAGACGGGAGACAGCAAAAAAGTTATTGTATTGAAACTGAGGGGCGCCGGTTTTTCCCTTTTTGGTGTTGATAATGATAACACCATTGGCGCCCGCTGAACCATATATCGCCGTTGACGCTGCATCTTTGAGCACCTCGATATTTTCGATATCACTGGGGTGTACCAAGTCTGGGTTTCCGCCCAAAAGACCATCGATGATGTAAAGGGGACCTGTGCCGCTATTAATTGAGTTTGTTCCGCGTATTCGGATGGTACTGTTAGACACCTCGACCCCGGCCGCACGTCCTTGTAGAAGATCCGCTACGCTAGTTGCAGAACGATCACCAAGGTCTTTGGCGCTCACAGAGGAAACCGCGCCGGTTAGGTCGCTCTTTTTTATCTCGCCATAGCCGATTACCACCACTTCGTCCAGTTCGCTTACATCATTGATCAGCATTACGTTTATGCTGGTTTGGGTTCCTACCGTCACCTCCTGGGTGGCGTATCCGATAAAACTGAATTGCAGTATAGCCCCCTCTGATACCTCGATTGAGTATTTTCCGTCCGCATCAGTAGTCGTTCCGCGTGTCGATCCTTTTACCAGGATGTTGACACCCGGAAGCGCAGTTTTGTCGTCCGAGGAGGTAATGACCCCCGAGACTGTTTGTTGGGCAGAGGCGCAGAGACTGAAAAACATCAGTCCTGCCGTTAGCATGGAGGCCGCAAAAAATCGTAGTTTCTGATTCATAGGCTTAAAGGTTTGGTTTAGAAATTTGGAAGTTTAGGTGTTAACTTTCACCGAATAGCACAAACGCTTGCGGTATGGTTCCTGCAAACGTATACTGAAAACAAAACGAAGGCGTGTAATCCATTCCCAATGAAATGGATTATAGTTTCATAAACTGAAAAAAGGACTACTTTATGAGGGGGGTTGTCATCAATGACGATGTTGGACGCCTTACAACAAAAACCGGAAGAGGTTTCTGAAACCTCCTCCGGCTCAATTACTTAACCCGAAACTAATTAAATGACTTTCATGTGTTAATAATTGTTTTTCGTAGTCACATGGAATCGCATGGTTAATTAACATCCTTTTGGGTGAACGCAGTGCATGACGATTTCATGTGTTAATAATTGTTTTTAGTTGTCACATGGAAGGGCC
>JANNPM010000287.1:0-8344 GCA_031400145.1 Chryseolinea sp.
TTCAGCATTCGGCACCCGAGGCTCCGGAGATGAAGCAATTACCGGCGGGGTAAAATCCATTGAAGGTGCAAATTTTTTCCGGACGAGTTCGATCTGAATGTCGTCCAGCCGTGTATTTACATTGTCATCCATCATTATATCGTTAGACGCCAGATATTGGATGATCTCTGAAGGGGATACGGCCAGCCTGCGGGCCATTTGACCTATTCTCATGGCGCAATTTTACCTAAAAGACAGCAAATATAGACTGCGGAGATCAATAATTCTCTGTTTTGCTCCTCCTCTAGGCAACGAGTGGCGTCAAGGGCATAAATAACTTTGGATAGATTCCATTTGAATTGCAAAAGTTGAAAATATTGCGGAGCTTTTAGATAGCTGATGGTGAAGGCTAGGTGTATGTTGAAATGCTGTTTGATCTGGCTGATTTTTTTTCTTGAAACGATGTGCGCGAAGTCTAATTCGATACTTGTACCAATGGACGGCAACCAGCAAAATCACCTCAAGGCATATGGCATTGCGTTTTATGTGCTGCGGGAGAATTCACATGTCGATTGGTTGTTGAATTATCGCGGTGGAAGTTTTCTCATTCCATACGACAGTAAATTCGAAAATGAATGCCGGGTGCGCGGGGTGAGCATGGAAATCATCAGCGCTAACAGTACCAACACCATTCTCACTGAAATATCCAGTCCGACGCTCAACACGAACATCGTGCGGCTGCAAACTGCGCCCAGGATTGCTGTGTATTCGATAAAGAATGAATTGGTGACAGATGAAACGGATGCAGTGATCGCTGTGATGGACTACGCAGAAATTCCATACACAATTATTTATGATGAAGAAGTCCTTGACAATAAACTTCCTGAATATGATTGGCTGCATTTGCATCATGAAGATTTCACCGGGCAGCACTGGCGCTTTATGTGGAGAGAATCTGCCATGATCGAATCGAAGCTTCAGGAGGCGACTGCGACAAGGCTTGGTTACCTGTCCGTATCGCAAATGAAAATGGAGGTAGCAAGACGCATTAAATCATTCTGCGCCGGGGGAGGATATTTGTTTGCGATGTGTTCCGGCGCAGAAACATTTGATATTGCACTGGCGGCGGAGGGAATGGAGTTTCTTGAAAATTCTTATGATGACGCGCCTGATATACAAAGCAAGCTCGATTTTACAAAGGCACTCGCTTTCGAAAACTTTAAGCTTGAGTTTGGAAGCAGCCGCCGATTTTCAAATATTAATACCGGACGGCCCGATTTCTTTGAGCAAAGCAAGGATTTCTTCCGGTTGTTTAATTTTTCAGCGAAATGGGATATCATCCCAACGATGCTAACCCAGGATCATGAGAATGTGATCAAAGAGTTTACTGGACAAACCACCTCCTTCAATAGTCATGTCGTAAAGCCGGAAGCAACCATCCTTGGGGAAAACAGCAATGCAGGCAACGTGCGGTACATTTATGGTGAGCTTGGAAAAGGACACTGGACTTATTATGGCGGTCATGATCCCGAAGGGTCACCAGGGCGCCGCCGGGGGGCAACAGATTTAAATCAATACCCACACTCTCCTGGATATCGCCTCATCCTCAATAATATTCTGTTCCCTTCTGCCAGCAAAAAAAAGCGAAAGACGTGATGGCTGGTGAACGTCGGCCCGTTTGACCTGCCACCATTATCGACTGGTCGCACCGGGGTTTCCGCGGTTCCATTCGTCTCAACATTTTAAAGACTGATAATCAATACACAATGCATTTAATGCCATTATAACCAACATCAGAGCGCCACTGAAGAAATTAAAATGAACGCACCCGCGACGCAGACATAACAACTGCCGGAGTCATTGAAGCTTGCACTTTTCGCGCAAGTTCTTTTTGCACTTCCATTATCGGCTCAAGCGGCAAGTGCAATTCTTTGTGATATACTTTATAAATAAACTGCCACTCAGACTTATCCATAAAACCATCCGAATTCGCGAGGACGCACATCCACGCTATAGCACGAATCTGCTGCTCCCGCGTCATACGCTTTAAATCAGCAACACTCTCGCTCATTATTGTAACCATGTCTTTTTGCTGAAGAGCATTCAACATGTAGTTGAACTCAAATTCTGCGATACGTTCCGTTTCGATCATCCTTTTGCCGAGGGCAACCTCCGCATCATTTACTTTTCCATCGGACTGAACGAGAATGTAATAAAGACGGACAACAATTGAATTGAAATTCATGGCATTATGGGTTAAATCTCCTTATCCTTAATTCAAAAACATGCCACCGCCCGGAAAAGCTCTTTTCATTCAAATAACAGGAATTTATCTCAACTCCAATATCAAATTGGGAATCATTTCCAGAATGAGGATATACCTTTCGCCTGAATCATTTGGAATCATGGGGTAAACTGAAAAAAGTAAGTATTCCACTGCGCTAAGGTTTTTGCCTCCACTTCTTTTTCTCGGCGTTTATCTTCTTACCCTGAATTCGCTTTTCCTTTGCGTTCTTGGATAACTTGGTCTTCTTTCTCTGTTTCACCACCACCGATGCTTTACTCAAAATCCTGTCGAACTTTGCAACGACATCTTCCTTGTTCTGAAGTTGTGACCTGCTCTCCTTTGCCTGAATTACCAAAACCCCTTCTTTTGTTAGCTGACCTGCGAGCTTCCTCTGGAGCATCTGTTTCTCATCAGACGTCAGGATAGCGGAAAGGGTAACATTAAACCTCAGGGTAATCTTGGAGTTTACCTTATTGACATTCTGACCACCAGGGCCATCGCTTCTGGATGCGATGAATTCCAATTCGGAAAACAGAAGCTTACTACCAATTTTGCGTTCTGCCATTGTTTAAAGCATGTTTTGAAGGAGAACCGATTCGCTCAACTTAACTTCAGCAGCGCGCTCCGCACGTTCTCATAGGTGGATTCTACCTCGAGATAAACAGGCGCGTCGTTAATACTTTGATAATTTAACTCAACGATGGTTTTGACCCGACTCTGTGGACTCGGATATACTCTCCCAATGCTGGCGATATTAACAAGTTCTGTTTTCGTTTCATTGTCGTCTGAAGTGGTGAGTTCTATGAACTTTGTCATGTGTTTACCGATATGGTAACAAAGATAATTTCTTTGAGCGCGTTTTAAAGATGGCAACGTGATAGAGAAGGCGCAGGTGCCCATCAATCCGGACTCGATCCAACCCCCGAAAACGACCATTGGACTGTGGAATTTGTACATTGAAGGCACCAAGTACCGTTTTTGAGGCCTTTATCGGATTTATCTTGGTAAGAATGAGGAAATTTAATCCGAATTTAACCCTGGGACCTACTAAATGGATCAACTGGCGTATCTCTTTTTCTTGCTACAGTCCTCTTCATTTCAGTTAGCTTCTTCCCTCCCGGATTCAAGCACAATCTTCCCCAAAATGGTCCTCCAGGCTGAAAGCCGTTGCGAGATTTCCAACGCTGAGAATATTCTGCAGTCCCCGGCGGTTTTCGAAGATTCAGTTCAAAGTCTTTACGATAATATCAAACTTTCGGAATATGACCTTTCATACCAGGTGTTTAAATATGCAATGACCGGTTATTATTCTTTGCGGCAGGCCGGGAAACTTAATGATAAACACATCCTTACAATTATCGACTTCACTAAGTCGAGTTCCAAAAAAAGATTTTACACGATTGATCTCACCAAACTTACCGTAGAATTTTTTACATACGTCAGTCATGGGAAGAATTCAGGTGACGACGCCGCGAAATCTTTTTCCAATATCCTGCACTCAAATCAAAGCAGTCTCGGATTTTACGTAACGGGAGAAACTTATATCGGAAGCAAGGGTTATAGCTTAAAGCTTGACGGTATCGAGCAAGGTTATAATGATAAGATGCGCGAGCGTGCAGTGGTTATGCACAATGCAGAATACGTAAGTGAGTCGTGGATAAAAAAATATGGAAGGCTGGGCCGGAGTCAGGGTTGCCCCGCCTTACCGGTAGAACTCGGGAAGAAGGTCATCGATGTGGTGAAAAATAAGACTGTGATCTTTGCCTATTACAACGATGAAACTTATCTCCAATCTTCGCCCTACCTGAATCTGTCAAATCTCTTTCCCCAACTTACCGCCTCCGTCCGTTAGTATTCCCCCGGAATGCCTGCCAGCGGGTTACAATTCACATTCCCGCAGCCGCTGAAGCCGCGAGGGCTGGCCGCGTCGTAACGGGACGCAGGTGCCTGAGTTGTGCCCTATCGTGGCCGTAGATATCTTCTCTGAAATTTACCAGGCCATCATCATCGACCCAGGCGGTGCAATACTCAATGTTAACCTGATAATGCTTCTTTAAAAGGATGGTAGAAGGTGTGCTGTCATTCATAGCCTTCTTAATCCGTTCAGCAGACCAGCCTCGTTGATCCCGTAGGAGGTATTCTGCAAATCTTGCCGGTTCATCCAGCCGCACACATCCATGGCTCAATGCACGATAGTCCTTTGAGAACAGCCTGTGGTTTGGTGTATCATGAAGGTAAATGCTGAGATTATTCGGCATCATAAATTTCACGGATCCTAAAGAATTATCAGATCCGGAATTTTGCACGACGCGATATTGATATGGGTTGATATTTTCCTCGCGCCAATTCTCAAGACTCGGATCAATTTCCATTCCGTTCTTAAAAAACAAGAAATTCTTGTTTTTATAATACTCCGGATTTTGCCTCAAGTGCGGTATAATTTCGTCTCTTATAATGCTGGTTGGAACCGTCCAGGTGGGGCTAAAGACAATGTGTTCCAACTGTTCTGAAAAAATCGGAGTGGGTCTGCTGGGCGCTCCGACAATCACTTTCATTTCGAAAACTTTCTTCTTGTCATCATACACTCTCATCTTATATTCCGGAACATTAACGATGATACAATTGTCTATGTTACCCGGCGATACCCATCTCAGCCTGTCCATGTTCAATGCTATCACGTCAGCTTTCTCCCTGAACGATTGGTTAATAAACCTAAGGCTCTTTTCGCCAATTATGCCGTCGGGCGTTAATCCATGCCTGACTTGAAACATTTTAACGGCTGCCACTAGGGCCGGGTCGTAATGCAAAGAATCTGTAAATGCGTTCAAAGTGTCAACACCGTCAGAATCCATCTTCTGGTCTGTTAACAGCAGCTTTTTTCTGATCAGGGGAATTGCCGGATTTAACTCGCCTGGCTTAATTCCGGACTTAGCGTAGATGGGCTGAATTCCCGGACTCATCGCCACAAGGCTTTGATAGTATGTCAATGCATTTTGAAGCTTTCTGTATTGCTGTGAGGCAGGTTGAATCGCCAAAACCACCGCGCTCAGTTGTTCGGCGCTTTCAGCAGAGACCAGCATCGTTACATCCGGTGTAGACGGGAATTCTGTAAGATTTCTCTTCCAGATATTTTTTCCATTTGCCACGCTGCGTACGCGACCTTCAGAAAGATGTGTTGTGTAAAGGAAAAACATTTCGGAAATATGAATGTCAAGAGCCGCAATTGCTTCAGGTCCAACTTCAGATTTGTATAAATCAGTAACGCGATCTTCAATATTTGCCAGGTCATAGTCAGAGGGATTCAGCCCAAATTGCGAAGCGTTCTTTAAAAGATCCAGCAATGGAAAGTATAGTGGGGACGGAGCGTGATCGTAAACCCATTTTGTTTGCAAGCCAGTCACTAAGTAAAACTCCTTAGTCTTACGAGAAACACATGCATTAAAATACGCGTCCGCGAACGGAATGCTGGCTTGATTTGATATACTATTCACCAACGTATCGATTACAACGCTTTTTGCTACCACGCCAGGACGGGTAACGCGCGGTAAAGAGTCATTTGTAGTCGACGCGCCATTTGCTGAAGTACGGTTAAGGTTCTTGCTGCAGGAAGAAAGTATCGAAACAATGATCACCAGGCGGAGAAGGACATCAATTTTTTGTAAAGGTCGTTTCATAATCGGTAAGTCAAACCCCAGTACAGGCGTCATAAGAAAAAAATGTACCAAATTAATAAAGCTGCCAAAACGCCTTAGTAAGGGGGAAGATCCGTGAAAATGTGTATTTTCACTCCCAAGCGGGTATTACTGCTCCCAGCCTCTGCAATGGCGTTCAAATTAACGGCTTTGAGATTCACGGGACGTTGTTTTCTTCTCTGAAGAACAATTAAATCGCCATTCCGAATATATGTAAATCCAGGAAGGCGGTTATAACCTTCAAGGTCGTAATGTGAGTTGGGAGAATCTTTCATTAACCCAGCTATTACTCCGATCCGAGGTATTTCGGCAAGTGTTTGCGGTAATTTCGGACCGAAGTGCAGCTTACTAACAATTACTTGGTCTCCAATTCTCAAAGTACCTTCCATTGACTCTGAGGTTATACGATACACTTCATCAACAAAAACGCGCAACAGGACGGTGAAAAATAATAAACTTATAATTAAAAGAATTACTTTTTCTCCCAATTGAAAACTTTGAGACTTTTTCATAAACGTTATTAAAACACTTTATTAAATTGATCGCATGATCTTTAGACTAATTCAACTAATTGTTCGCAGTCTGTTGCGTAATAAGTTCTCTTCCACAACATTGATTCTCGGGTTTATAATTTCGTTTACAGTGTCCGGCTTTCTTTTTCTTTTTCTTCTGTACGAGCGAGATACGGACAAAGTATATACAGACTTCGAAAACACCTACCAAGTTTTAACAGATGACCCCATACGATTTGAAAAAAGTCCACTAGGATTTTTTTCTGCGGCCAGTCAGTTGAAACGAAGCTTCCCCGAAGTTAAATTTGCAACAAATGTCTACTACCCCTCCTCTGTATGGGTTTCAAAAACGACACAAAAGGAAGTACAATTCAAAGAAGATCGAATTCTTTTTGTCGATTCAAGTTTTTTTAAAGTTTTCCAATACGAGCTTTTACTCGGCAGTCACACCGATGCACTTCATAGGCCTGGCTCAATTGTTATAAGTACCAATCTAGCTTTAAAGTATTTTGGAACAACAGATGTTGTTGGAGAGGAATTATACTTAAGCAATCAATCATTTTCTGTAACAGGCGTGCTGGAAAAAATGACATCGAATTCGCACTTAAATTTTGACCTCCTCGCTTCGCAAGCCTCGTTGCCGTCTCCTAACTCGCCACTCGACTATCCGGTTCTAACTTATATTGCTATCTCATCACAATCACCTTTTACACACCTTGAGGATAAAATTGTAAATAACCAGAATAAGCTAGTGCCTCCCGATTTCTATCGGCCAGGAACAAGAATTTTTAAGTTGAGGTCATTAAGGGACGCATACATAGCCAATGATTATCCCGGCTTTTTGAAGTCAATTATTCGAACCCGCGATCCTTCAGTGTTGACCCTATTTTATTGGATAGCGGTTTTCACACTGTTCATTTCATTCTTTAATTATATAAATTTTACTAATGCAAAGGAGTTGTTTTATCAAAAGTATGATTTAGTTAGGAAGACATTTGCTGCGCCCTCTTACTTGAAATTTCTTCAATTCATCCTGGAGGCAGCTATACTTGTTCTTGCGGCCAGTTTTTTTAGTGTGATATTGGGCGTCGTCTCAATTGGGCATTTCAACGGACTTACCAATTCCAGTTTAACCCTTGGTTTTTTATTCTCTGAAAAAATATTGCTATCAATCACTTTAACGGTAGCAGGTATAATTGTGGCATTGGGCGCAGCTTCATATTTGTTTTCTTCAAAATTTTTAATGCTTTCCACTGCAGGCAAGAAGCAACGATTTTTTAGTTCAATCAGGGAAAAAACTCTAAACGGTTTGTTTGTAATACAGGCGATAGTTTGCTTTTCTATGGTGCCCTTTACGCTGTTAGTATCGAGGCAGATCAGTTTCATGCAAAGTCATTCGCTTGGATTTAATTCTGACCATCTCATCAGCCTGAATTTAAATACATTGCCAGCTTCAATGCGTCTGCAGTCATTAAAAAACACGTTTGAAAAATTGCCAGAAGTGTCTTGTGCTTCAATTTGCGGAGGTGACCCTCTAAAAGGACGTTTTCAAACTCACATCAGTGATAACAATCTCAACTTGACATACAGTTCCTTTTCCGGTGATTCGTCTTTTATCAAAACGTTGGGAGTAAAGTTAGTTCTCGGGCGGCCTTTCAATGGCAGCCTGCAATCGGATAGGAATAAAGTAATTGTAAACGAGACAGCTTACAAAACATTTCAATTAAACAGAGATTTGGAGTCGGATATTCCTGCGATCAGATCTCGGTTCGAAATAATTGGCGTGGTGGAGGACTTTTACTATGCTTCGTATAGAGACAAGGTTGGGCCAGTTGTTATTGGGTTACATGAATTTGACAGCCTTGAAACAAGTG
>JANNPM010000300.1:0-6528 GCA_031400145.1 Chryseolinea sp.
ACGACGTAAGAAAAGAAATGCGCATGCGTTATCCCCGGCACCATTGGCCTGAGGATCCGTGGACGGCGGAGGCAGTGAAAGGAGTTAGGAGGAGATAAGAAATTAGTTATAGGTTATGGGTTGGTGCTTACATCCAAATGAGTGCTGAATTTCTGTAGATAGGCGTAAACATATTCATTCAACATTTTCCTTTTATACTGCATTATAAAACGAGGGTGCGGAAGGGGGATGATTTTTTGAAACCATTTAAATTCGTTGTTTAGCGCTGTGAGATATCTATAATTCTTTCCCTCGCCGAGGCAGTAGCAAACGGAACGCTCGATTTTCATACTCAGCGTATATGCCAGAGACTGCGTAATAAAAGGCTTCAGGCTCTCCTGTAGCGCACGAATATCATAGTAGTTTAAATTCTTCCCGTCTTTGACAAATCCCAGCGGGCTCACGGAACTAAAATAAAATTCATGATAGAATTCCTGCGGCCCGCCGTATGCATTGATCATCGCATAGATAAAATCTGCCGACAATTCCGTTTTCTCAGGAAGCGCATTGGAAATGCCGCAATATTGCTCAAGCTTCGAACCATCTGTAAAAGGGATGCCCGACTGTCCCCCGCCATGACGACCAGGATTAATTCCAAGAATAAGAAAGCGCGGTTCCTCATCCTCATAATATTTCTTGTAGAACCTTTTGCAAAGATCAAACACTGCTGCCTCTTTGTAAGGGTTGAGCACTTGCACGCCCTCTGGCAGAGGCGTGTGTATTTGAAGATGGGCGAGAAAATTGAGAATGTGGACGGAGTTAGTCATGAATTACTCAAGAGTCACGAGTCATGTCGTTAAACAACTGCAGAACAGATTAGTACTTCAAGCGTGTTTAAAGGCAGTCACTTTTCACTTTTCACTTTTCTGAGTACCTTTCCACTCCTCTTGCCAGACATCTTTCCGTCCTCAATGGCCACCTCTCCGTTCACAATGACGTACCGGAACCCCGTAGCGTAGGCATGGGGCTGACTGAAAGTACTGTTGTCGGTGACCAGTTTTTCATCTATTATCAGTATATCGGCAGCCAGGCCTTCCCGGAGTAGTCCCCTGTCGTGGAGCCCAAACCTCTGCGCCGGCAACGATGTCATTCTTCGAACTGCCTCTTCCATTCTGATAACCTTTGCCTCCCTGACGTATTCACCCAAGACCCGAGCATTCGTTCCGTACCCACGAGGATGGGGAACACCCGATCCGTACCGGATGATGCCTGCATCGGAAGCAAACATGCTGTTGGGATATTGCATGATTTTTCTGAGATCATCTTCATTTATGCTGAAGAAGACCATCTGCGCACCGCCCTGCGATACCATTTCCAGTATTGTTTCAGCTTCTTCGGCAGCTTTGGGCCTGCGACCTTTGATGATGTTGATTTGAGAAATGTTCTTTCCATTGAGAAGGGTATCTGCACCATATCGGGCCACAACCGCATAGCTGTACCGTTTCAATTCCTTCGCTTTCAGATTGCTGAGCATTTCGGCTTTGATCTTCCTCCGGACTACTGGTTCTTTAAGCCGGTATTTGAGCGAGTCACTTCCCCCGGAGAATGCCCAGGTGGGCAGCACTGTATTGAGAGAGGTGCTGCTCGCAACGTAAGGATACTGGTCAACCGTCACATCTATGCCCTCACGCCTGGCGCTCTCAACCTGATCAATCACACTTGCTGCTCTGCCCCAGTTTGGCTTATACGTTACTTTAAAATGAGATATCTGCACCGGTAGCGAGGCCGCACGTCCTATGTTCACAGCTTCTTCAATCGCCTGAGTGACATTGTCAGCTTCATCGCGGATATGAGATGCGTAGACCCCGTGATGTTTTGACGCGGCGGTGGCCAGCCCGATCACTTCGCGTGTTTTCGCGTAAGTGCCGGGCACATAGATCAGGCCTGTGGAAAATCCTACAGCGCCGTCTTTCATAGCTTTGTCGACCAATGCTTCCATCTTCGACTGTTCTTGGGGCGTAGGATCGCGCTGACTGTCGCCCATCACCGCACGCCTTACGCTATTGTGTCCGACCAAGGTCGCCACGTTGACACCGGTCTTGACGCTGTCAAGCTGAAGGAAGTAACGGGCAATGTCGGTATTGGAAGAACCGCAGTTGCCCGTCACCACGGAGGTCACACCATCAAAAAGAAAGTTGGCTGCCGCCGGCACCTTGAGGTCGTTGCCTTCGATATGCGTATGTACATCAACAAAACCCGGGGTAACGATCAATCCGTTTGCATTCACCGTCTTCGATGCTGAAAACGTGAGCTTACCCATAGCAGCGATCTTGCCATCCTTTATTGCAATATCCCCGTAATACCACGGGTTGCCTGAACCATCAATAATCTTTCCACCAGTTATTAGAAGGTCGTAATGCTGGGCGTTGCAATGCGCTATTGACGAAAAGATAATGATGATGGAAAGAAAGTACGAACTAAATGCCGACATAGAAAGTTTGTGGTTAAGCTATGAAAGTAGTGTATTCTTCAATATTAACTTTAAACTATCGGACCAGTGGTTGAAAGAAAAAATATGATGCATGAGGAGATGAAAGGTGTTGAAACACCTGAAGAAACATACCTTTACCGATCATGCCTTCATCCCGCGACCAACTGCAGAAAACGTTTGAGCTAATTGTTCTTGAGAGAGCAGCTGATCTGGAATTCTATCGGCAAAAAGTGCTGCTCAGGTCACTTCAGCAGCGCACAAAAGAAGGCATGACCTGGTACCCCGTTCGGTTAAAGCGTGACTATATCGGAACCGGCGAACGGTTGATGATAGAAATCGACAGAACAAGCCAATTAGAGCAGCCTCACTCTTTTCAAAGTGGAAAGTCAGTCAGCATCTTCTCAAACAATGCGGGCAAACCAGACCGCGATCACATCAATGGCGTAATCAATTATGTGCGTGACGATACTATGGTGATAACCCTTCACGCCGACGAACTCCCGGACTGGATCGATAGCAGTCTTCTTGGCATAGATGTGATGTTCGATGAAATGTCATACCGGGAGATGGAGTTTGCCTTGAAAGAGGTTATGAAGGCGGAAGGAAACCAGTTATCATCACTTCGTGAAATCCTCTTGGGCAATGAGAAGGCTATGATCAGGGAGGGAATCCCTCATGAAGAAGCCGCCGGTTTAAACAGGAGTCAGCAACTGGCGCTTGCAAAAGTTATCGAAGCAGCAGACGTAGGCTTGATACATGGGCCTCCCGGAACCGGCAAGACAACAACTTTGGTTCAGGCCATCAAGCAAACCATTCACGCAGAGCATCAGGTTTTGGTATGTGCGCCCAGTAACGCTGCCGTTGATCTGCTGGTGGATAAGCTTAGCGAACAGGGATTAAGTGTTTTACGAATAGGCCATCCCGCACGTGTGACGGAGCAGTCATTGAGTAAGACGCTGGACGCAAAGATCGCCGCGCATGATAGCTTCCAGGAACTTCGATCGTTACGGAAAAGGATGGAGCAGTTGAAAGCCAAGGCGCACAAATACAAGCGCGATTTCGGATATCAGGAGAAGCAACAGCGAAGGATGTTAATCCAGGAATCCAAAGCCCTTAAGGCAGATGCAGATCTGCTGGAATTCTACATTGTTAATGACCTTCTCCAAACTACCGAAGCCATTTGTGCTACGCTTGTGGGCGCTTCCCATCCGGTACTGCGTGGAAGAAAATTCGGCACATTGTTTATCGACGAAGCCGCTCAGGCGCTGGAACCTGCTTGTTGGATCCCAATCCTCCGCAGCAAAAGGGTAATCTTTGCCGGCGATCACCAACAGCTCCCGCCAACAATAAAGTCCCCGGAAGCTGCTCGTCTTGGTTTGGCTAACACCCTTTTTGAAAAGGCAATCATCGGGCAATCACAGTCTGCGGCCATGCTTAAGATTCAGTACAGGATGCACGAAGACATTATGAAGTTCCCTTCGACTTACTTTTATAATGATGAGCTCATCGCCGACGATTCGGTACGTGCTGAACTACTCATGCCGAATCAGCAGCCAGTTGAATTTATTGACACCGCCGGATGTGGATATGCCGAGGAGCGGGATGCGGAGACCCTAAGCCGCTTCAATGAGGAAGAAGCAAGGCTTGTAATACGCAGAGCAGAGTCGCTTATCGATGAGATCGGTTTAAACGAATGGATTGAGCGAAAGCTTTCATTGGCGATCATCACGCCGTATCGTGCTCAGGTTGATTTCCTGCTTAAGTTGTCCGCAGCCTCTGCAGTGCTGGAGCCACTTAAACGACTTATATCTATCAATACTGTTGATGCCTTTCAAGGCCAGGAGCGCGATATCATCATTATTAGTTTTGTGAGGAGCAACGAGAAAAGTGAAGTCGGATTTCTCTCGGACATTCGACGAACCAATGTTGCAATGACCAGAGCCCGTAAAAAACTTATTATGATCGGAGACTCTGCGACGCTGTGCTCACACGACTTCTATACTGCGCTCATTGACTACGTGCAGGGAAAGGGGTTTTATCGCAGTGCGTTCGAAGATTAGTAATAAGTTACGGATTTAATTATAACTATTTGAGCAGGTCCACCAGTCTCCTTAACTCCTGCTGATTCGCATAGTCATTGATACTCGTGACGATGGCAACTTTTTCGCGCGAGGTTAATCGCCAGCTGAGGCTGGCACGCGCGTTATTTTGTCTAATGCTATCCATCTTCTGGAGGATCGGCAGATAAGTCTCTGATTGATATTGAATATCTATCCGTTGGATGTCGCCCTTAAACCATGTTATTGCATGATTGATAAGCATATCGCTGTTGATGTCCTGAAAAGTTTCGAAATTGTTATAGACACTACTGATGGGCTGCGTCAAATCATCAATAATTGACATTCCGGATTTAGGTGAAATGTCATTGAGCTTGGGGGAATCGCGAATAGACACAAACACTATCCCTGATGTATTTTCTGCTATCCATTCATTGTAAGCAAAGAGAAAACGTATGGCATCTGATAATCCAAAGTTGTCAGAAATTCCAGCGTCCATAATTCTGACAGACGGGTTCGTCGGCAACGTGGTATTGGGTGATATATAGGGAAACGTCGCGCTCATACGCAATGCAGACAGAAACCTTAGCTCCTTTCCGCTATGATCCTCAAACAACGTCTGAAAATCTATCCCACTAAATTTTGAGAAGGAATATTCCGGTGAGCCCATGATGTCGTAGTTCATAAAAGATACGGGCCGTGCGGCTATATATAGTTTACGGCCGTCGTTCACAATCGTCGGCGAAAGTATCATCATAGGAACTACCGCTTTGAGTTCTGCACTGTCATAGGCCTTGATAGGCTTGTCCATCATCCGGTTCGTTATCTGATTAAGCTGCTCTTCAAACGTGTAACCGCGATCACGATAATAAGCGTTGCCGTTGTATCTGAATTTTGTGAACCTGACGAATACATCGTTCGCGAGCAGACTAAAAATCAAGGGATTGAGGTTATCGGTGGCGATCTGCGTTCTGTGGGCCGTGGCATACGGCCGGATATTTTGCCCAAGTTTTTGCCTTAGCTTAAGCTCACGGAAATAGCTTGCGCCGATGAGTCCGCCTGAAGCGCCTGTAATTAAAACACTGTTCTCCATCAGCCGCCCTTCGGTCAAACTATCAGCGGCCTGCAATGCGGTAAGGGTCCATAGCGCTGCGCGCTTGCCTCCACCGCTTGCGCATAAAAACACGAGCCGTGGTTTCTCGCCGGCAGGAAACTTCTTGCGCCAGTTATCGAGCATAACCTGGTTGGCCTTCAGATCACGAATGATGTGTGTTGAATCATTTAATTGTCGCAGCGACGAAACTGAATACGCCGCATAGGGTTGACGATAATCTATTCCAAAAGCCTCGTAGCGCTTTGTCATATAATCCTCTCCAACGAGGTAGTTGAGAATAAGGAAAATGACCAACGCAGCCGTTGAAGACCATCCGCCAAACCAATAAGTAAAGGCGCCGGCCATCATGACAAAGATCGTGAGGAATATCATAAAGCTTGCTGCTGCGGGCAATTGAAACGCCGGCGAGTCCTTAAAGATGCCCAGGAGCAGAATGAATCCGAATATCAGCAATTCCATAATCACAAGGGAGAAATGATTCTGATCAAATACCTGTATGATGGTAGCCTTGTCATAGAAATTTGAATCCTGAATTTTCTTAACCTTCAGATCATAGTCGAGATAATTTTCAACATGTATCTGCTTCTTTCTGGCAATATCAAGTTTCTTCATCGCGCTTGCGCGCGTCATTTTAACATTTTGCTTAAGCTTTTCGTCTATCTGGCATACTACATACTTGAATATATCCTTGTTCGTCATCCAGAAATACACAAAGAAAATGAACGACATGATAAGATAGCCGGCAATCAAACCCGATAGATTTTGCATGAGACTGTTGGTGGTGCTGAATTCATTGCCCACTTGAAACTTGACGATCTCATAAATGTAGACACCCATGAACAACAGGGGCAGCAGGCTATTGTTAATAACAAATTTTGTGAAGGGCC
>JANNPM010000314.1:0-2820 GCA_031400145.1 Chryseolinea sp.
GGCAGGGAAACTGTTATGGCGAAGTGTTAATCTTTGTGATTTTTCGCAGCACTTTGCATGATGGATAATGTTCACTCGAGGGAGCAGCTCGATCGATACTCGACTGATATTATTGATGGCGCTATCACGGTTCATAGGATAATGGGGCCGGGGTTACTTGAAAGTATATATCACCATTGTATGATGCTTGAGCTTAGATCCAGAGGATTGAAAGTTGAATCCATGGTTCCACTTAAACTATATTATAAAGACAAGGAACTGAATAAGACTTTTTATGCAGATATCGTCGTTGAAGATTCCATTATCTTAGAGCTAAAGGCAGTCGACGCTGTGATACCTGTACACGAAGCTCAGCTTCTGAGCTACCTCAAGCTAGGCAATTTCAGATTAGGCTTCCTCATAAACTTCCACGTCGTTTTATTAAAAAATGGTTTCCGACGGTTCGTAAATAATTTCTAAGTAATTGTCTTTGCGTTCCTTGCGCGTCTTTCCGCCTTTGCGGTTAATACGTTACCTTCCCGCACAAAGCTTACCACCCTTGTACCTGCACTTCATCAAACCCGTATTCGACCGACTCTTCGCACTCCTCCTCCTCATCACCACCTCCCCCATTTTACTCCTCGTCATCGTCCTCCTTTACTTCGCCAACAAAGGGAAGGTCTGGTTCACGCAGCTTCGGCCCGGTAAGGATGGTAAGATATTCAGGGTTGTTAAGTTTAAGACCATGTCTGACGAACGTGATGCCGCTGGCAACCTTCTCCCCGACGACGTACGACTTACCTCCGTCGGAAAATTAATACGCAAGACCTCCATCGACGAGATTCCTCAGCTCTTCAACGTACTTTTGGGACATATGTCGTTTGTAGGACCGCGACCTTTATTGGTAGAATACATGTCGCTGTATAACATGGAGCAACTTCGCCGCCATCACGTCAGGCCGGGTATTACCGGATGGGCCCAGGTCAATGGCCGGAATACTGTTTTGTGGCCACAGCGCTTTGCGTATGACGTGTGGTACGTGGATCACATTTCGTTTTGGCTCGATATGAAGATCTTGTTGATTACCGTTTTGAAAGTATTGAAAGCGGAAGGTATCAGCAGTGATACCTCAATGACAATGGAAAAGTTTAATGGAAACAACTAAGTTCATATTGATTGGAGGCGGACAGCATGCGCATGTTGTATTAGATAGTCTGTTCAGCCAGGGCGCCGATGTTATCGCAATATTTGATACTATACATCGCGAAGGCGACATCTTTGGCGTTCCGCAACGGGGCGATTATGATCCCTCATTTGCCCCGCAGGCCGTAGCAATAATTGCCATCGGCGGTAATGCAATACGTAAAAAAATTGCAGGTACAATGAGGCACACCTTTGGCAATACTATTCATCCGTCGGTTGTCTTTTCAAACTATGCATCGCTGGAAACTGGTAATATGATATTGCATGGTACAATTGTTCAAGCGCATGCCAGGATAGGTAGTCACGTGATAATCAACACCGGTGCGCAGATTGATCACGACTGTGTTATTGAAGATTATGCCCACATCGCGCCGCGTGTGACTCTGTGTGGCAACGTAAATGTAGGCGAAGGCGCGTTGATCGGCGCAGGCGCAACCGTGATTCCCGGGCGAAAGATCGGCGCCTGGGCAGTAGTCGGTGCCGGATCCGTGATCATCAACGACGTGCCGGATGGCGCCATCGTCGTCGGCAATCCGGCAAGGGTAATCATGCACGAAAGAAAATGAAGACGCCGCTATTGATATATGGCGCTGGTGGTTTAGGAAGGGAATTGCTTTCCCTAATCCATGCGTTGGAAAATTTTGAAGTTATCGGTTTCCTCGACGATAACATCTCCAGGGATACCGTTGTAAAAGGTGTTCGGGTCATTGGTGGTGCTGAAGTTTTGCGTACGTTCGACAAACCCGTCAACGTTGTGCTGGCATTCGGGGACCCGTCGAGCAAGGCTGCAAAGGCTGCCAGTATACCCCATAACCTCGTGCGGTATCCACACGTCATCCATCCAAGGGCTGTGTTACAGGACGCTGGCTCAATCAAAATCGGTGCGGGAACGATATTGTGTGCGGGTGCCGTGCTGACGACCGACATTATTGTCGGTGACCATACGCTTATCAACTTAAATTGTACTGTCGGCCACGACTCGAGGATAGGAAGCTACTGCTCCTTGATGCCTGGCGTACATGTCTCAGGAGAAGTGTTGATCGGCAATGAAGTGTTGATCGGCGCCGGTGCAACGATACTGAACCAACGGGAGATTGGAGACAAGGCGAAGATAGCGATGGGATCTGTTGTTATCCGCAATGTTGATGCAGGACTGCTCGTAGCGGGCGTTCCGGCGCAGCCGATGGTTTCAAGGCCTCATACAAAATTCCAGTCATGAGCTCATTTTCGATAGGTGAGTTCAAGCCTACCATTTTCTTTCTCGGAAAATTCCTTGGCCTTTACATGGTACTTAACCTGCTTTACGGTTGGTATGTTACCGCGTATCATCCAGGCCCTGATCCGGCGACGCACGTTATTTCGGTTCACACCAGCATGGCGCTTACATTATGTGGGTGGCCCAGCAAGTCGACAGACAATATAAAAAAACCTACAACGTTGATTTCATATGACAACAGGAATGTGTTGTCGATATATGAGGGATGCAATGGCATCAATGTAACGATCATTTTCGTTGCCTTCCTGATGTCATTTGGTCCCGTGAACCGCGACCTTTTCTGGTTCGTTCCCGCAGGGATCATCGTCATTCACCTCCTGAACATCCTGCGTGTAGCCATACTGTTCTGGGTTGCATTGTAC
>JANNPM010000373.1:0-4272 GCA_031400145.1 Chryseolinea sp.
ATATGAACGTTCTCGCGAGGGATGTCGATGTGGTCAAACAAGTGTTCCCGCATGAAGTGAACGTAACTCTGGAGCGCCCCTGGCTGCATTGGATAGTATTCGTCAAGATTGAATGTATATACATTCCTGAAACTCAACCCATCTTCCTTATGCATTTTTACCAGTTCTGCATACATCCTGGTGGGTGACGAGCCTGTAGCGAGGCCAATTACACAGGGCTTATTCTCTTTTTGCCTGGATTTGATCAAAGCTGCGATCTCGCTGGCGACAAATGCAGATCCCTGGTCGGAAGTATCGAAGATTTTTACAGGAATTTTTTCAAAGGCCGTAAGGTCATTATTCATAATTTTACTGGTGTTTTACCGGGGTTGATATAAAACGCCAAAGTATCTCAAAAACAAAGAAATTTTCAATGTTTGCGATACGTTATTTTATGACAGATTTCGAACAGCATCTACAACCCCCTGTCTATGCACCCGCCCTCATGAATTTTATGAAACAATATCAGGAGATCCGGCTGGCGCTGAACCATAAGCCCATTCATCCATACACGAGCATGAAACACGCGCACACCAACCATCTTCGAAATGCAACGTCCCCATACCTCCTGCAACATGCTCATAATCCTGTTGACTGGTATGAATGGACCAATGAAGCGCTGGCGAAGGCAAAAAGGGAGGACAAGCCTATCCTCGTAAGTATTGGATATTCATCGTGCCACTGGTGTCATGTAATGGAACGCGAATGTTTCGAGTCTGAGGACATCGCAAAGGTTATGAACGATTCGTTCGTCTGCATAAAAGTTGACAGAGAGGAAAGGCCGGACATTGATCAAATTTATATGGAAGCGGTTCAGGCTCTTGGCGTGAACGGCGGCTGGCCTCTGAATGTGTTTCTCACGGTAGACCAGAAGCCCTTCTTTGGCGGAACATACTTCACTCCACCGGCATGGGTGGAAGTGCTGAACAATATCCATCGGGCATTCATTGGTAACAGGGCTAAGTTGGAACAAAAAGCAGAAGAACTTAGCCGGCTTTTAATGAATTCTGATGTCGCGAGATTTATTCAGCCGCCTTCCGCAACGGCGTGGCTGGACGATATGAATGCAATATACGCCGTGCTGGAATTAAAATTTGACAAGCAATGGGGTGGCATGGGCACCGCTCCTAAATTTATCATGCCGTCTGTCTGGCGCTTTTTGCTTCGATACCACCATGTGTCAGGTAACTTGCAGGCACTCCGACAGGTTAAACTTACACTGGATAAGATTGCGCATGGCGGAATTTATGACCAGCTGCGTGGGGGTTTTGCACGCTATTCAGTAGATGGCCTTTGGTTCGCCCCACATTTTGAAAAAATGCTGTACGACAACGCGCAATTGTTAAGTTTGTACGCAGAGGCCTTTGCGATCACTAAAGACAATGCTTATAAACAAATTGTGTATCAAACGTTCGGCTGGCTTCTTGCCGAAATGACGCATCCTAACGGTGGATTTTATTCTGGCTTGGATGCCGACAGCGAAGGTTCAGAAGGTAAATTTTACGTGTGGACCAAAAGAGAGCTTGAACATGTGCTCGGCCAGGATGAACCACTGATCTCAGCCTATTACCAGGCAACGGAGGAGGGTAACTGGGAAGAAGGGAATAACATCCTTTATGTCAAGGATAGTCAGGATATCTTTGTCAGTGAAAACAATTTGAAGCCTGCAGATTGGCAAACCATGCTCAACACGGCCAGAGTCAAGTTGCTAGATCAACGTGAGAAGCGTGTTAAGCCTGGTCTCGATGATAAAATTCTCACAGCGTGGAATGCCATGACTGTTTGCGGTCTTGTAGATGCGTTCATGTACCTGGAGGACCGGATTTTCCTGGACGCTGCGATCAAAAACATGAAATTCATTCTCTCCGAGCTTAGTGATTCCACCATGCTGTTTAGATCCTACAAGGGAAAACGGTCAGCCACGCAAGGCTTCCTGGATGACTACGCTTACACCATCCAGGCAACCATAAAGCTATATCAAGGTACATTCGACGAATCATGGCTGGGGTACGCTGTTCGCTTTACAACGTATGCGCTGGAACATTTTTTTGATGAGGGTGAAAAGTTCTTTTTCTACACTTCGTCGAGCGCGGAAAAATTAATCTCTCGCAAGAAGGAAATCTTTGATAACGTGATACCCTCCTCAAATGCAATCATGGCTCAGAATCTGTTCACACTTGGAGCCATGCTTGACAATGAGGATTGGAAGGAAACAGCCGGGAAAATGAGTTCGTCATTAAGCAGTTTGATCCGGTCGGAACCAAATTATATGTCACAGTGGGCTATCGCCCTTGCCGAGATCAAAAAAGGTTTTAAGGAAGTTGTTATTGTTGGACCAGGCTTTGACAAACTTCGGGCTGAAATTGAGAGAGATTTTCTGCCGTTCATACTGGTCGAGGGCACAAGTTTGCACAGTGACCTTCCATTGCTTCGAGGAAAAGTAGCCGTGGATGGAATCGACACAATTTATGTGTGTGAGAACAGGACCTGCCAGCTGCCGGTGCATGATTTAGCAGCGGCGAAACTGCAATTTTGACGTCACTAGAACAAAAAGTTTACTTTTACAGTTTGGGGTGGAGTCCGGTTGGATATGAGCATGGCTGAGGTCAACGCAGATACAAGAACAACATTGTTTGTGGAGTTGCTGCTTCCGGTTCCGATACCGAAGCTTTTTACCTACCGCGTACCGTTAGTTCTGAACGACAGAATCATAATTGGCCAGCGCGCGATTGTTCCGTTCGGAGATCGCAAAATATTGACGGGTATCATATCAGAAATTCACGATCGCCCACCGGCCGATTATGAAGTGAAATATCTGCTTGAAGTATTGGACGACTACCCGGTGGTAACCGACCTGCAGATACAATTGTTTCGTTGGATGGCAGACTACTACGTTTGTACAATGGGTGAAATTTTGAATGCAGCAATGCCCAGTGGACTGAAGCTCAGTAGCGAATCGAGGGTTCAAGTACATCCCGCTTTTAATCTTGACCAAAGCACGCAACCCTTTTCCGAAAAAGAACTGATACTTTTGAAGAGGCTCGGTCATGAATCATTGGAGTACGCGGAAGTCGCGGTTCTCCTTGAAGTGAAATATCTTTATAGCATATTGAAGTCACTGGTCGCCAAGGAGGCTATCATTCTTTATGAAGAAGTCCGGGAGAAGTATAAGGCAAAAACGGAAAAGAGGATACGTCTGACGACGTCGTCAAACGACGCACAGGCATTAGAGTCCCTATTCAAATCGCTCGCCGCAAAACCCAAACAGGAAGCAATCCTGCTGAGGTATCTTCAGGAAGTACCGGTGCTGAACGATCCGTCAAGGAATAACATCGGACTAGCAAAAGTAAAGCTCGTCAGCGATGGCCTGTCTGAATCGTCTTTAAACACGCTGTTAAAGCGTGGCGTATTGGAAGAGTTTGAGGTCGTTGTGTCGCGCTTTGGAGAGGACGTTGCTGTGCCTGTTTCCGTTATCCATCTTAGTGAAGAGCAGCACCACGCACAGCAGGGGATTCTTGCTGGTTTCAAGGACAAGGGAACTTTGCTTTTTCACGGCATCACGGGCAGTGGAAAAACGGAAATTTACATTCAATTGATTAAGCAGGCGCTTGAGGGTGGTTCGCAGGTGCTTTATTTGTTGCCTGAGATAGCATTGACAACGCAGCTGGTTCAACGCCTTAAGAAGATATTCGGCTCTTCGATGGGCATTTATCACTCGCGTTTTTCAGATAACGAACGCGTGGAAGTTTGGAATGGAATTCTGCATGGCAAGTTCAAGTTCGTGGTCGGCGTGCGCTCGGCGATATTTCTTCCTTTCGATAACCTCGGACTAATCATTGTAGACGAAGAACATGACGCGTCGTATAAACAGCAGGAGCCCGCCCCGCGCTATCACGCCCGCGATGTAGCGCTGGTGCTCTCACAGATGCATCACGCTAAAGTAATCCTTGGATCTGCCACGCCATCGCTGGAGTCCTTTTATCTGGCGCGTATGGGCAAATATGGATACATAAGGCTCGACAAACGTTTCGGCGAAGCACAGTTGCCGGCGGTCGTGCTCGCGGATCTAACCGAGGCAAGAAAAAGAAAGACCATCAAGGGTGAGTTTTCACAGGTGTTCTTGTCGAACATTGAAGAAACACTGAAAAAGAAAGAGCAGGTTATCATATTTCAAAACAGAAGAGGCTACTCTCCAATGGTAAATTGTGAGGACTGCGGTTGGGTTCCCAAGTG
>JANNPM010000377.1:0-3785 GCA_031400145.1 Chryseolinea sp.
AAAGATGCTTTAAAGCGAACTAAGGTTTCTCTCGTGGTTCTGCACCACTCTTGGAAAAGTTTCCTTTCCTGATTTCATAAATTAGTTCAGCGCGCCATCGGCTTATTTAGCAGCGCCTGTGAGTCTCAGACATGCGCTGAAATGCTATCTATTCCTATAGGCAATTTTTAAAAATCACAATATCGCAAATGAAACAGAGAGTAATATTCAACAGCATGATTTTCATGCTGCTGTGTGTAAGCTGTCATAGCAAAAAACACGAAGAAAACGAAATGCCAACCCTTGTCGTTACCAGCCCACTGCAAAAGGATACTTTAATAAATAAACAATATGTTAGCCAAATTCATTCGTATCAGCACATTGAACTAAGAGCTCTGGAAAGAGGGTATCTGCAGTATGTTTATGTCGATGAAGGACAATTTGTAAAAAAGGGACAGATTTTATTTCAAGTCATGCCCATGGTGTATCAAGCCGAAGTAGGGAAAGCTAAGGCAGAGGTAAATTTTGCTGAAATAGAGTTTCGAAACACCAAAAATCTGGCCGATAGCAATATTGTATCCCAAAGTGAACTTGCATTAGCAAAAGCCAAACTCGATAAAGCGAAGGCCGAACTTAATTTAGCAAATACCCATCTTGGATTTACTGAAATACGAGCCCAGTTCGATGGTATAGTAGGTCGGTTTCAAGTTAGGATCGGTAGCCTATTGGATGAAGGCGAATTACTATCTACCCTCTCCGATAATAGCAAGGTATGGGTTTACTTTAATGTGCCGGAGGCTGAATATTTAGATTATAAGGCTTCAAGTTCATTGAAGAATCTACCACAGGTTATGCTGCAAATGGCTAATCATAGAAATTTTAAAAACCCCGGTATAATTGAAACTATAGAGTCAGACTTCAATAACGAGAACGGTAACATCGCATTTCGGGCTACTTTCTTAAATCCTAACGGAACTCTGAGACATGGAGAAACAGGCAATATCCTGATGCCTGTAACGCTTGAAGACGCATTGCTTATTCCTCAGAAAGCCACATTTGAAATTCTTGATAAAAAATACGTCTTCGTTGTTGGAGAGGACAATATCCTGGAGTCCAGGCAAATCACCGTCGGACAGGAAATGCCTCACTTGTTCACGGTAATTGACGGGTTGAGCAAAAACGATAAGATCCTTGTGGAAGGCTTGCGAAAAGTTAAAAACCTGCAAAAGATCAAAGTTGACTTTGTTCCTCAACAAAAGATTCTTTCTGATCTGACAAAGCTCCACGCAGAATAATGTAAGATCTTAATTAATAAGAAGATGTTTAGTAAATTCATTCAACGACCGGTTCTTGCAATCACCATTTCAATTGCTATTATTTTCTTGGGGATCTTGGCAATTAACACCAGACCGATTTCTCAGTTCCCAGACATTGCCCCGCCTAGAGTCAATATATTCATCGCATATCCTGGGTCCAGTGCGGAAGTTTTGGTCAACACAACGCTTATCCCATTGGAACGTGCAATCAACGGTGTCCAAGGTATGCAGTACATTATTTCTGATGCTACCAGTGCCGGTGAGGCCACTATTCAAATCGTATTTCAACCGGGTGTAGATCCAAATGCGGCAGTAGTTAATGTCAAAACCAGAGTGGATCAGGTTATGAACAACCTGCCGCCATTGGTACAGCGGGAAGGAGTAATCATTACTCCGATCCAACCCAGTATGCTGATGTATGTGAATGTATACAGCACGGACAAAAATGCCGATGAGAAGTTCTTATACAATTATGCTAACGTTTACCTTCTGCCGGAACTCCAACGGATCAGCGGCATGGGACGCGCTCAGATTTTAGGTAGCCGACAATTTGCCATGCGGGTCTGGCTAAAACCCGATCGAATGAGAGCCTACAATATTTCTACAGAAGAAGTACTTGCAGCCATAGACGAACAAAGTGTGATTGGTCGCCCCGGAAGATTGGGGCAAGCATCCGGAAAAACTGCCCAGTCGCTAGAGTATGTACTCACTTACAAGGGAAGATACAATAAACCGGAGGAGTATGGGGAAATCATTGTTAAAGCTAATCCTGACGGTGAAATCCTAAAGTTAAAGGACATTGCCGAAGTTGAGTTGGGAAGTGAATTCTTTGACATTTATTCAAATAAAGACCGCTATCCGGCAGCGTCCATTGTTTTGAAGCAAAACTTTGGGAGTAATGCCAGCAAAGTAATAGGCCTGGTAAAGGAAAAATTGCAAGAGATGGAGGCTGATTTTCCTCCCGGGATGGAATACGAAATCAATTATGATGTTTCCAAGTTTGTAAATGCTTCGATAGACAAAGTGATGCATACCTTGGTGGAAGCCTTCATCCTGGTTGCTTTGGTTGTCTTTTTATTTTTGGGCGATTGGCGATCTACCCTCATCCCATTAATTGCCGTGCCGGTTTCTCTCGTGGGGGCCTTTTTCTTCATGCAGTTATTCGGGCTGAGCATCAACCTGATCACGCTATTTGCTCTGGTTCTGGCTATTGGTATTGTGGTGGATGATGCCATCGTGGTGGTAGAAGCCGTGCATGCAAAAATGGAGGAAGAAAATCTCTCACCATACAATGCGGTAAAGAAAGTGCTTGGAGAAATCAGTGGGGCAATTATCGCGATAACCCTAGTGATGACGGCTGTATTTGTGCCGGTGGCATTTATGACAGGCCCAGTGGGAGTCTTTTACCGTCAGTTTTCCATTACTATGGCGAGTGCCATTGTGCTCTCCGGTATAGTAGCACTTACACTCACACCGGTTTTGTGCGCAATGATATTGAAAAGCAAACATGGAAAACATAGGAAGAAATCTTTTGTAAAGCGATTTATGGATTGGTTCAATCAACAATTTGAAAAGTTGACTGGAAGGTATACCGCTTTGCTCCGCCTTATCGTAAATCGAAAGGCGGTTACGTATGGGGTTCTCATTGCTTTTGGCTTTGGGATTTTTGCTGTGAATAAAACTCTTCCTACGGGCTTTATTCCCAATGAAGACCAAGGTCAAATATACGCGATCATCCAGACGCCACCTGGCTCCACTTTGGAAGCAACAAATGAGGTGTCCAGACAGTTACAAACTATCGCTGAAGAGATTGACGGAATCCAATCCGTATCTTCCTTGGCAGGATACGAAATCCTAACTGAAGGCAGGGGATCTAATGCCGGTACCTGTTTGATCAATTTAAAAGATTGGACGGAGAGGAATCATTCCGTAAAAGAAATAATCGAAGCGCTAGAGAAAAAGACGCACGATTTAGGAGCGGTAATTGAGTATTTCGAGCCACCGGCTGTCCCTGGTTATGGTTCTTCCGATGGATTTTCACTCCGAATGCTGGATAAAAACAGCACAGTTGATTACCTGGAATTCGACAAAGTCAACAGCCTATTCATGGAAGCTTTAAAAAAGCGACCTGAATTGTCAGGGCTGTTTACTTTTTTTGCTGCAAACTACCCTCAGTTTGAATTGATCATCGACAATAAGCTTGCCATGCAGAAGGGAGTCTCCATCGGCAAAGCCATGAAAAATCTGGATATTTTAATTGGCAGTACTTATGAACAAGGTTTTGTGCGATTCAACACTTTTTTCAAGGTCTATACGCAATCAGCTCCCGAATACAGAAAGCTACCCAAAGATATCCTAAACCTCTATATTATTTAACCGTCTCATAATAGTATTTACATAAATATATTTTGTTATATTTGCATCATTATGTCAGATGCACGTAAACTCGATCATAAAACACTTACCGAACTTAGGAAGCGGGCTGTAAGT
>JANNPM010000405.1:0-2505 GCA_031400145.1 Chryseolinea sp.
CCCCCGAATTCCGAACATGCATTTTTCTTAACCATCCTCCTCTGGAGATGGGCAATCTTTGTCCTATTTTAGTCGGACAAGAATGATTAAATATATATCGGTTGCCATTGTTGGTGGTAATTTTAAAACCCTTAATGATCTTTGTGTTAGTAAGATAGATAGCTTCTATTTTTATGTCAGCATAAGGGATCAGGCGGATAAATGGAGTGGCGCTGTTGTCAAAAACAAAACTGCCAGCGTAGCCAGGAATATTATAACGAAAAATATCTGGCTCTGTATCTTTAACATATCCCAGCGAATTAATGTAAGTATAATCTGTCAATTCATCTGAACATGTTGCCGCGCTTAAATCAGATGAATTTGAAAAGTTGTCGGTATTGACATTGTTCTGATCATAGAGCCATCCGCGTCTAGTATCTGATCCTACACCTTTGAAGTCATCTGGAAGCCCGCGGACCTCCCTTTGGATACTGGCGCCGGCGGCTAATTGCCAGCCAAGACCATAATACCCGTTCCTAGCCGTAACAGCAATTCCTTTTGTATTGTAATAAAGGTAAATATCGTCAGTGAGACCGTGGCCACTGATAGAACCTAAAGAAACTTCTATTTCGGGCGCTCCTGTAAATAGATTCACCGGTATTTGTGATTGGCCCCATAAGGCTATAGAACATAAATGGGCAGCACACAACATTAGATAAAATTTCATCATAACAGTTAAGGCGGGTTTACTAAAGGAATGGTAAGTTCCTATAATTTATAATTATACTACACTATTAAACATCATATTGATTATAAGTCAGCCAATAACCCGAAGCACAATCACCCTTAACGTACGGCTACAAAATAATTCTACATAAATATGATTGTTAAAAGTGAGATTTCAAAAAACTGAATTGTGCCATGAACGAATTTTAATACAGTTCATATTAACATAATATATCACTATCGTCCGGCTAAAATAGGACAAGCGAGGCGAGCTCCATAGAAGAATGTAGAGAAAAATACGTATTTGGAATTCCAAACACCGACGCTGCCCAATCACTACCTTGCCACAGATATGTCAATCAACATTCATGATTATTCATATGTGTTGCCCCACGAACGCATAGCCACACACCCCCTGCCGGACCGTGACCAGTCTAAATTATTGCTGTTCGAGGCAGGAAACATCAGGCATGAAAAATTTGCTTCGATACCTAACCATCTCCCGAATCGTTCTTTGCTGTTCTTCAATGACACAAAAGTGATACCCGCCCGCTTACTGTTCAGGAAAGACAGCGGTGTGGAGATTGAAATCTTTTTGCTGGAGCCCGTGCTGCCCTCCCCATCGTTGGTGGATGCCATGCAGTCAAGAGGCACCGCGGTCTGGAAATGTACGATAGGAAATGCGAGGCGATGGAAGGACGGCACGACGCTGACGAAACAAGCAGGCGGCATTAAGTTGATCGTGACATTAGCGGAGCGGGAAAAAGGGCTGGTGCGGCTCACGTGGGACGGCGAAACGTTCGCATCCGTTGTGTCATTGATGGGAGAGACGCCATTGCCGCCGTACCTTAAACGTCCGGCAGAGCCGCCAGACCGCCAACGGTATCAGACAATTTACTCAACGCATTCAGGCGCAGTCGCCGCACCAACTGCCGGGCTACACTTTACCCAGAAAACTTTCAAGAAACTGGATGATAAGGGTATTGAAAGCGATTTTCTCACGCTGCACGTAAGTGCCGGGACCTTTCAGCCCGTGAAAGTTGAGGATGCACTTGATCACGTGATGCATCATGAGCAAATTGTGGTGTCCAGGAAGAATCTTGAAAACCTTCTTCGCAATAAATGCATTATTGCCGTAGGTACAACATCGATGCGGACCTTGGAGAGTTTGTATTGGTTCGGAGTAAAGTTGCTGGACAACCCGGATGCACCATTTGTTATCGGCCAGCACGATGCGATGAAGGCCTACAATAAACTGCCTGCTGCAACGGAATCGATAAGCGCAATACTCGAATTTATGAGGCGAAACGGGGTGGAATCTTTAACCGGACAAACATCAATATTTATTGTACCCGGGTACACGTTTCGAATTTGTCGCGGATTGATTACCAATTTTCATCAACCGGGATCTACATTGATACTTTTGGTTGCCGCCTTTATTGGAGAGGACTGGAAGAAAGTTTACCAGGCCGCGTTGGATAATGATTATAGATTTTTGAGCTATGGCGATAGTTCTCTGCTACTCCCTCGTTGAAGAGTACAATAGGCACATGCCGTTCCTTACAGTTTGGCGGTTGCAGGATCGTTTAAGTCTACGATCCTCACCTCTACCCTGCGGCCCTCTTCCTTGGATACATTCTGGTCTTTGGTGGCGCCGTAACCTTCGGCGACAATGCGGCGACGTACTACGCCCTTGTGATTGATGTAATCGAGGATAGAAATGGCGCGCTTGTTAGAGAGCTCTCGGTTCATTTCTTCGGTACCCTCGGCGGATGCAAATCCTGATATCTGCACGCCGAG
>JANNPM010000432.1:0-3311 GCA_031400145.1 Chryseolinea sp.
GGTTTGGCATTATCAGCGAGACTTCCTTTGAAAAAATCGTATCAAGCAAATTTTTCCAGGTACTTGCCGGCATTGGCGGTCTCGTGGCATTTATCTCTTCCCTGGTAACAATACTTCAAGGCTGGCCAGCAGTTAAAGAACTTATCGATGCCTTAAAATGAAGAACCCAGCGCGGGGGCTGGGGCTTCTCATTGCTACTTTTTACCAAAATCGTAAGGAGGCAACTGCGCACACTCTACATAGTATGCGTTTGCTTCAAAATCAAAATCAATTTTGTCTTTCAATAACTCATTTATCGCCTGCACATGATCAAGCTGGATCTCATATACATTGTACATCAATGGATCATCAGAGGGTGGATTAAATAGTTTCTTTAACTGCTCCAAATCAATATGATCAATATTAATCTCCTCTGTTAGTCCTTCTGTGCTATTATCAAAAACTGTTATTAATCGTTCGATCTTCATTTGATAAAAAATTATTTCGGTGTTGTTCTACCTGGTTTTTTGGAGTTTGGCTTCGTTTCTCCTGTATCAGGATCTGCTGCGCCTTTGTGATTGCCTTGCCTATCATAAACCTCAACTTCACCATGCTGTGAGTCCCATTCTAAAATATCACCATTGTTATTTATCCATCTAGCTCTACCTGCCTTCCTTTTTGCTCTCTGGGCACCTGGAAAACCCGGAAGGGTCTTAGGTGGCGCAATATATTCGGCTGAATGATTAAATATGACTTCACCATTATGCATCCTCTCCAGAGCTTCCATTTCACCGTTACCTGTTGAATGTGGTGCTAATACCAAAGCAACCGTCATAGCTGCAGCACTGGCTGTCGCTGATCCTATAGTTACTAAAGGAGCAGTCTCCGGCATGCTCATAAGTATTGGCAAGGCAATACTAGCAAAACTTGGTGGCGGATCACCTGTTACTTCAACCTCAGGTAAAAGAATTCCTACTTCACCTGTGCCCGGATCATAGTGATATGTGTTATTAGGATCATCAATGTAAGGCTTAAACTCAGGAGTATCCGGACATGTTGGGCAAATCGCCAAACCATTCCCTCCATTGAAATCAATGGCATCCATTCCTGTAGGATCTAGCGTATTGACCGGACTATTATTTAAGAAACTATAAGGAGATATCTCAGGATAAAAGTCTGCATGAGGATCAAGCGTGGGTGTTCTACCAATTGCTGGGTCATAATGTCTCCAGTCAAAATCATACAGGTTTAGTCCGAGCTCATCTTGCAATTCGGTTTCTTGAAATAGAGTCTTATTAGGAACACTATTTTCTCTCTCGTAACTATTAAATGTTAACCCAAACGGATAATATACTACACCTCTATTCCGGTAACCTTTACAAGCCCAGAAGCAACCTTTCAAAGAACATCGCCAGGCTATTCACCTTGCATCCTAAAGATAGCGCTTCTTCTTTCAATTGAAAAAAGAAAGGTTACGGCCGCGGGCGAAGGCAAGAAGGTCGACATCCCGGGAAAAGGCAAAAGCTAAGACTTATTGGTTTTGTTTTTACCTTATCCATGCCATACTTTTGTAAAAACAGTTCCCGTTCGGTTAAAAACTTAACTTTTTCAGTATGGATTTCGGCAATAAGATCGTGGAGCTGCGCAAGAAAAAAGGCTTAAACCGTGATGATTTAGGCAGTGCTGTTGGAACCTCCGGTGCAATGATTGGTAAATATGAGCGCGATGAGATGACGCCCTCTGTGGAGATGGCCAAAAAAATTGCCGATGCCCTGGATGTTTCGCTAGATTACTTGATCGGCTCTTCCTCTGTTCTTATAAAAGATAAAAAAATGGCTTACCGGTTGGAACTACTGGATAAAATCTCCGATGAAGATCGTGTGACTATTCTTAAAGTTATGGACAGTCTATTGAAGGAAGCACAGACTGCAACGCTCGATAAAAAACTACGGTAATGCCCTAAAATGGGTTTTGCTTAATGGGAAGACCTAATGGCAGTTTAAAATCATCCGTGCTAAGCGTGGTTTGCTTGATTTCAACAGCAACACTCACCAATTTGAACTGTGGGGTCTCCATCACCAACTTGAGGGGCACAGACTTACTTTTTTCCAAAAGAGCATACCAATTACCATACTTATGGCCTTGGTATAAAGAGGGATCAACTGAGTATTTATTGGTAAAAAAATACGTTGTCTTTCCGCCTCTGCTCTCGATCAGAATTGCCGCACACTCATGCCCCAGTATTTCCTCCTTTTGGTTAAGGAATTCCAAATTGACAATCTCATCCTTATTTGACTTCCCATCTATCCAGTACAATGTGTCTAAACTGGCAAATTTCCAGTACAACTTATTGTCGACATTTTTATACAATTGAAATTGTGAAAACGTACCATTAAGAACCGACTTGTAGCTTCCGTCCTTTATATAGTACTCTTGCCTTGTCCCCATCATTTCATTGAACTGCTCATCTTTAATGCGAGGATCCTTGCTTGTATACGAGTTCTCGTAGACAATCACCCCTTCAAATGATTGACCATGTAAAAAAATAGTAAGCAAAAGAAAAATGCTCGTTGCAACCACTCTCATTGTTATAGCCACTTAATCAAAAGTATTATAAGCGCCAAAATTAAGCCGACAAGTAAAACTATTAATTGCCCTTTAGCTGCCTTCCCGAATGGATCATTTATTCGTGCCATCATCAGTAAAATAATCTATTACTTTGCTCAAGAAATTACTAACTCCACCCAAAACAGTTTCGGTAATTGTCTCCTGTGTATTATTGGTGATGTTTCCTACAGCCTTCGAATTACTTACTGCAGCACTTGTAAGGCTGTTGGTAGCGAGGCCAAAAGCAATTTTACCACCTTCAACACCGGCACTCGAGTAATCACCTTCGCCAAGGTAAACTAATCCTTTCATTGTCTTACCACTTGCTGATAACGTTTCGCCCACCGGTATCAATAATAATGAGGTGCCTTCAGTAAATGGAGCCGCCACTAATCCCGCATCTGAAATTGCTTCTCCACTCTTATCTGCTACCTCTCCAACATCTTTAACCACCTCCTTAGCGAGACTTTTACCAGTCTCAGCTACAGTGTTGATGTCCTGTGCTGTTCCCGTAACCTTAACGATTGAACTTGCTTGATTGTCCATTCCAACATTGGAAGGCGTTGAGCCAGAGAGACCAGTGAGAAGTCGTTGTGACGGTGCCCCGCTTCACTCACGAGATGTCCACCTTATCGAATATGCATCAATACTAGCGCAATCAACGCGGGTAGCGCCTGGAAAAAGAGTATCTTGCGGCTGACCGTGATTGCACCGTAGATACCGGC
>JANNPM010000506.1:0-2518 GCA_031400145.1 Chryseolinea sp.
TTCGTTTCGCCAACGGCGTATGGTTATCCTTTTCTGGAATCGGATAAATAGATTGTCCAGGTCCTTCACGCCACCCCTTCCTTATACCAATTCACCCGCCTTGAAAAGTACATCAATAATGCAAGGATCAGGAACAACCCAATGCTGCCAAGAAGTAATGACAGGTCCTGCTGAAGAATAATGATGAAAATAAAGGAATAGAATATCACAAGCACTGTTGAGAACAGCATCACAAGCTTCCGCCACTTTAAAAAGCTGATCGAGTAAAGACTCACCATGATCACAGTTGCCAACGACGAAATGCCATATGCCGGGTTATGTCCGATATATTCCGACAAGCTTAACAACAGGATGTAATAAATCGTCAGGGCTGCGCCAATCAGGATGTACTGAAAGGGATGAATGCGGATCTTTTGTGTGATCTCGACAAGGAATAAAGCCATGAAAGTCAGCAATATGATGAGCACACTGTACTTGGCTGTACGGATACTTTTCTGGTATTGGTCCACGGGCAAGAGCAACTTCAAGCCGAAGTCAGAGCCTTTTAAATGTTGGTCCACACCCGTCCACTGCTGTGAGAACGGCCGGTTGAAGTGGAGTACTTTCCAGGTCGCCTTGAAACCGGCCTGAGATATTTCACGGGTCACTGGCAGAAATTCTCCGTCGAAGCTTGGATCCTCCCACGGACCGTTAAGATTGACCGTAGTGGTTTTACCAATTGGTACGAAGTCGAGTCTATGACTTCCTTTAAGCTTCAGCTTTATGGATACATCACTTGTAACGTCATTTGCGTTTTCCGCCTGAAGCTTCACGATGATCCCGTTGCGCGAAGGTGGAGCGGGTGGATCGGGCCTCGCGCGTGAATAGCCGACTGTAGGTTCCCTGAGCGAATGTTCTATTGCCAATCCTATATTGCTCGACGGTTCTGCCTCCAGGAGTTTCATTCCCACATTAACGGCCATGCTATCGCTAATGCCCCGGACGTCGGTAATTCCCATCACCATGTGGGCATCTTTCCAAACGATCAGGTCTTCGGGGATAGAAAGACTTTTGAAATCCAGTGGCTCGAATTTAGCGTGTATGCTGAGGGTTGACTTGTAAACCACCACATCGAATATCCCCCTGTTAAGTTTTGTGGGAGCGACGGTTCCTGAAATATTGAGCGTCTCCGGCAGGAAGAAGGCCTTTTCCACGAATTCGTGGATCGCTTTGCCTTCCTTGCCGCGAGCCACCACTTCCCGTTTCAAATAGGGGATGACCAGGATTGGGCCTGTCAGCGTCTGGCTGCCGGACCATTTGGAAGATACTTCCCCTACTACTTCCCCAGCGCGTTCCTGTCTCTCAAAGATCACGTCGTCGATCCACGAGGCGGGGATCAACAGAATCAGGATGAGAAATCCGATCGAGATGAGTTTCACCATAATTGATTCCCGGATCCATCGGTTAAACCGTTCGAAAATGTTTAATGACTGTAAAGTTTCCATAAAATTAGGTTTTGAATATTAAGAGATTTTTTGACTTTAAAAGTACTTTTTAATTCAAAGTTAATTGATAAAAAAATTATTTTTGTTGCTTGATTACGGATTCAAGTGCATCAAGGTGTTTTCTAAACGCTTTACGTCCCCGCTCCGTGATTTTATACTTTGTATTTGGTTTCTTTTCAATAAATGATTTAGATATGGTAAGATATTTTTCCCGATCCAGGGCCTTGATATGAGATGCCAGGTTTCCATCTGTGACGTTCAGCAACTCTTTTAATGTATTGAACTCAAAGGCATCATTTGTCACCAGTGCAGACATGATCTGAAGGCGAATGCGATGTTCCAAAATTTTATCCAGTTGTTCGAAAGGATTCTTCACCTATCGTATTTGTTATACATGATCGCTCCATACACAATGTGCAGCAGTGCGAACCCGAGTGTCCAGAATATAAGACCATAGCCGGGATACAACGCGCAAACCAGTCCCAGGAAGATCTCTGTAAATCCCAGGTAGCGAATCTCATCCACCGTGTTGGCGCTTCCGTGGACCAAGGCGATGCCGTAGAAGATAAGCGTGGCCGGCGCCGCGAGCTCGAAGTGGCCGGTATAAGACATGATCACGATGAAGAGTCCGCCCACGACCAAGGGTACAGCCACTTTGAACAGAAGCATCTGGCTAGCCGGTGACCAAAGCTTTACATCGTGCTTTCGCGATTTTTTTTGACTAAAAATTAAGGCAGTGACCAATGAAGCGCCGAGCACTGCCGTTCCGATTAGGACGAGTTTGGTTACTATGACGGGCTCATTGAGAGAAATGCGCCCGTTGTGGAAAGGAGAGTAGGGAAAATATGCGGTATAATAAGCAGCGATCGCTCCGCCCAATGCGTAAATCCCGGCAAGTATGCCTGAAAGTCCGCTCAGGGAGATGAATTTGGCGGATCGGTCCATGATGGTGCGGATGGAGACAAGGTCTTTTTCGTACTCGGACAGGTCTTTCATGTGTTAATAATTGTTTTTAGTTGTCACATGGAATGGCC
>JANNPM010000520.1:0-2080 GCA_031400145.1 Chryseolinea sp.
ACGACTCCGAAGCCGGTCGATCCAACAATCGCCGCGTTGAGTTTACGGTTCTGAAAAAGTAGCCCTGCTTCTTTGCGTTCCTTTGCGTTTCTGTATCCCATCATGCGGTTAAACTGCGATTTTACTTACTGAACGTATACGCCACCACACCATTCGCGAAGAACGTGGGGATGAACAATGTCTTTGTTTGTGCATCGTAACCAATATCGGCGGCATTCACCTTATCCACTTTTGTATCCAACAGCTTTTTTGATTCACCTTTTCCATTAATGTGATACACCTCGCCGTGCCAGTTTGAAACCAGGTATTCATCCTTGCCTACTTCAACCACACCGTCTGCACCTTCAGAAGTCTTGCCGACCGTGCTAAGTTTCTTGTCTCCGCTTAATTTGTAATTAGCACCCGTCCCGAAATCTGCGATGTAAAGTCCGTCGTCCAGCGCAAGAAGTCCGTTAATGCCTTTAAACTCCGCGCTTTCGAAGTAAATCTCCGCTTTGTTGCCATTCAGGACATGGATTTTTCCCGTTCCGGTGTCGGAAACAAACACGCGGCCATTCTTGTCAACAGTGATGTCATTGAGAAATTTTGCGCCCTCGACTTCGACACTTCGTGAGATCTTGCCAGTAGCCAAAGAGACAGTGACGATGCGTGTGATATCGGCAACATAAAGGTTGTCCTTGAACAACCCCATTCCCTTTGGCGCATCGAGGCCTTTGACCCAATCGGCAGAGATGATCTTTCCATCAATACCGACTTTAGCAATGGCACCCTTTCCATCTTTACCATCGGGCGCTCCGTCGATACAGGAAACATAAAGGATTTTGGTTTTCGGATCGAAGAGTACGGATTCGGCAACCGGCAGGATTGCCTCCGACTTCCACTTCATTACCAGGCTTTGTGCAATTGAACAACTTGTGCTTGCGACAATAAGGATAAATACAATGACAGATTTCATGTGTTAATAATTGTTTTTAGTTGTCACATGGAATGGCCAGACGAAATTATCATCACTTTGGGTGAACGGGGTGCATGGCCATTTCATACGGATAGAATTTAATAATGATGCCAAGATAAGTCGATAACTACGACTGTTCCAAACGGACATGGTTTGCAATCTCTGACGCCGGCGATTCAAAAAGCGCAAATGATGATTACCAGATGTTTTTTGCTATTTTGGATGATTAAATCCACCTTTCATTATGTATAACATACTTCTGCAAATTCATTCGGGCATACGTTATCTGGTCCTATTAGGCCTGGTGGTTGTCATCGTTAAGTCATTTATCGCACTGATCAACAAGAAAAGCTATACTAGGTCAGATAACCAGATAAGCCTGTTTTTGTTCATATCCACTCATACGCAGTTGCTTTTCGGACTTATTCTTTATTTCGTTAGCCCTTTTGTCGTATTTGGCTCGACTACGATGAGTGATAAGATGACCCGTTACTGGACCGTTGAGCATCTGACGGGTATGTTGCTTGCGGTTGTATTGATAACGATTGCCAGAATCAGTTCAAAGAAAATGAAGGATGATGTTGCAAAACACAAGAGGATGTTCATTTTCAATGCCCTTGCGCTGGTAATCATAGTGGTGATAATTGTGGTCAGTGACAGGAAGCTGATTGGCTAGGTCAAGACGTTCTTACTTCTTTTTAATGGTACAGCCGACCGGTCGTACTTCTGTTGTTTCAATTTTTTGGTTGGTAAGCAAAATGTCTATGGCGTCTCTTAAGTACGCATGTCTGACGTCAGCTTCGACCTGGGCATTGTCGTCGATCGCGCCCCTGTATACCACGCTAAACTTACCCCCTTCGTTTTTCAGCAAGTATACAGATGGACTTTTACTAGCCCCCAGGGACTGCATCAATGTTTGATCTTTATCAGCGAGGTAGGGAATGGTCATATTAAGCTGTTGAGCCTTTCGGGTCATTGTCTCTGCGGTTTCCATTGCATCTGGACTTGAATTCACCAGTAGTACTGGAACCTTATCCTGATAATCACGCGAAAGCGTGTTAATTCTCCCCCGGTAGTAATCATCATATGCGCAGGAATTGGTGGTAAAGACAATAGCAACACCCG
>JANNPM010000544.1:0-3274 GCA_031400145.1 Chryseolinea sp.
GATTAATAAAGCAAACAAGCACAGGTTCTAAAATTTATGTTCAGACTGCAAAAGGGAATGTTTTGTACAGTCAGTTGCCAATGAATAGTATTCATAATAGACAAACATTACTGGGTATTATGCAAATCAATTAGGGATTAAAGGAGGTAAAGTTGGGGTTTCAAACCACCCCAAAAATACAGCAAAAGGCGATGGAATATTAGCATTTACATTAATCTTTTACCGGCTTTTTCTTTCTGTCAAGTTTAGGCCTTCTAAAAACAGAGTTATGCTTAGATCCCCGAACGCGCTTTCTCGTCTACATCCGTTTCATCAATTCTTCTCATAAACAGTAAATATGAAAGTTGTTCGATGGCTGTAATCGGATTCGCTATTCCTCTGCTCCAGAACTTATCCCAAAGCGCGTTAAGTTTTGATTTTAATTCGTTTGATAACATTTATTTCTAATTATCTAAAAAGTTACAAAGTTATTATTTAAAAAAGTTGATCAGGTGAAACCTTTAGAAACTCCTGCCAAGGCATTCCGCTGTTTCCAACGAGTAGTACTTTATCAGGCTCGTGTTGTTTCTTAAATGCTTCCATGTGCTTTTTGTGTTGCACCACTTTTTACTTTACCACCATTTACAGCATCATTGATCATTTTACAACATCATCAGACCAATCACTCCAGTTACCTTTCTGTTCTCGCTTTTGAGATAACATGATACCCTCCGGTTTTCTTGCTGCCTTGTCTTTCAATATATTCCATTTCTGTGAGCTCCTTTACTTGCCTTTCAATTGTTTTGATGGGCCTGTGATTCAGCACGGCAACTAAATCTTTGGCTTTAATACCCGGGTTTGATTGGATTGCCTCTAACAAAGATTTTAATCCCTCATTTAATCCCTCATTTAATCCCTCATTTAATCCCTCATTTTCACCATTTATTCCCTCACTTAAAACGTTTACTCCCTCACTTATTGGAATAACCATTTTAAAGATCGGACCTTCAATAAATTGAGGACTATCCGTTCCGGAATATTCTTTGATAAATCTATTTACATTAAGCACACCCGATCCCAATTCCTCTATTCTTCCTAATTGCATAAAAAACTTCGCTATTGCTGGGTTCTTCGGAAATGGCGCGAAATTATTTGGATCAATGGGGCCTTCTCCGTGCGGATTATTTGCATTTTCAGTTTCAACCCGATCTTTGTAAATAATGAATGTTGCCGGGTGAGCGTTGGTGTATTCCCGGTGAACAATAAGATTGGCAGCAACTTCCCTGAAAATTTTGGAACGCAGGCTCACGCGCTGATCTCCTTCCATATAGAATTTATCCGGGAGATGCTTGCTTACAAAGTTCATTAGCAGGTCGTACGCATCTATGAGGTTCGTCAGGATATATTCGCGATCATCGTACCGCAGCATATTAACTTTACGAACTAACGCATCGATTTTATAATGCGGTAAAACACTTTGGATTACTTCATCTTTTCCAAAAAGTAATGCAGCGGCAAGTGTGTAGCCTTCCTGATTGGTTTGAAGATCGCGCTTCCAGAGCCCTGCCATTTTTAACATGGTTTCGTCATCAACGGATAGCCACGGATGCGAAGAATTATTACTTCGAATGAGGTTCCGAACTTTTGAAAATAGTTCCGGTTTAAAATCCTCGAAACGTAAGCCTGCATAGACAATACCTTCTGTATAGTGAGTTCTTTTCCTATCGAAGATCTCCGCTATTAGCTGTGGTTGTGTAACCTTAAAATCTCCGTCACTGCTTCGGTCATACACAACTGAAGCACTACGATGCAACACTAACTTTCGGGAACTTGAAGATGTATAATGGAGCTTCCCTTAACCTCATACATTTTAGGAAACAAGATGAACGGAGGATCAAGTTTGTTGGGATTATTAGAGAGCGTGACAAGATTATTTTTGATGATGTCGATTCGTGTCGGATCAATGCCCTTGATCGTGCCATCATCCGCAACGCCTAACAGTATATCTCCGCCCTCCCTGTTAAGCATAGAACAAATCGTCTCAAAGAGATTACCAGGCAAGTCAGTGCGCGACTCTTTGAATTCGAGTCGAATGTCTTCCTTTTGCTTCAATAATTTTTTTACGCTCTCTAAACTCATTCCAATGTTCTATATACCTATTAAGTGTAACTTTTAAACGACTCCCTGATCAGTTTTGAGATCCATGCTGGAGCAACAGTAAGATCATGGTTAAGGTCATCCATGTTTTCGCGCATTATAAGCGATTGAATTTTATCCAATACCTCTTCTGTAAGATTTTTTTCACCAATAGCTTTGAGCGCCTGAATTACCTGTCCACTGATTTTGCCACGCAATGCGAAATTCTTTGGTGAAGCATGTTTTAATGTAATGGTATAGCTGGTTTTTCCTTCAGTCTCTTCAATATTAATTACTCTTGAGGGCCCGTCAGTCAGGTAAACATAATTCAACGGCACTTGGGTAGAAAGTCCTAACTTCCATAGCGCTACTTCACCGGTTGGAATTATTCTCGTCTTGTCCCGTCTGGCCAATGCTGAAGCAACTTCCTCGGCATTGGGTAGGAGTAAGCCATGAGATCCAATTTTTTTTGGGAGTAGATAAATACCTTGAGAAAGTCTTTTCAATACCCCGGCTTTCACAAGTCTGGTTAGTTGTTGCCTTATTGCTTCGCTGCTACCATCACTGAGAAAGTCTTGTGCAAAGAGGATACTGCCCGGCAAGAGTTGCTGAATCCGGTTAATAATTTTGTCTTTAGCGGAGATATGTCGCGTATCCATTGTCACGAAAATTATCATTTTTTGTGACTAAAACACAGGATGGTCACAAATTTGACTTTTATTTGTGAATGTATCGTAGCGAAACTCTAATGGGACCTTCAGGCTATAACCTGATAAAATAGCTCAAACATCAGGCTTGTGGGTGTTATAGTTACAAATTACTCAATGCACTGCGTAATTTTACTCAATACGTTGAGCAAATTGTTAGATTGTTAGACTGCAATCTCCAAGTTGCCATTAACTATCAAAACGAGCGCAGATTTGATTTCATCGCGCAACTCCCGCTTTAACAAGTCTGGTTAGTTGTTGTATTGAAATTCTAATGCGTTGAGATTAAACTAATCGCTCCTCCAGCATGTCCCTCCATACGGAAAGAGCTATCGTCTAAAAAATCGTAAACCAATTTTTGAATCCTAAAATTATCATTCTTGTCCGACTAAAATAGGACAAAGATTGCCCATCTCCAGAGGAGGATGGTTAAGAAAAATGCATGTTCGGAA
>JANNPM010000555.1:0-4870 GCA_031400145.1 Chryseolinea sp.
TTACAAACAAAGTAACGTAATATTGCGTTATAGCAATACAATGGGGATCACCAAATCGGAACTTTTCAAGAAGCGGCAGAATAAAATGGCAACATTGGCAAAAGCCTTTGACCATCCGGCACGAATTGCCATACTCGAATATATTCTGGATAACAAATCCTGTATCTGCAATGACTTGGTGGATGTATTGCCGCTTTCTCAATCCACCATCACACAACATCTAAAAGAACTGAAACAGATCGGAATCATTAAGGGCGAAGTAGAAGGGCCAAAGGTAAATTATTGTATTGATGAGCATGTGTGGGAAGAAGCAAGGGACATATTTATCAATATGTTTTCAAAGTATGTTAAAACGAACGACTGCTGTTAGATTTTTTTGATTAATTATAACGTAATATTACAATAATACACTAAATATATTTTTATGAATTCAAATCAGACCTCTGATGAACTTAAACAACTTGTTCAGGAAAAATACGGACAGATTGCCGACCAGAGCAAAGACCAGAACGAATCGAGTTGCTGCGGTGCAACCGGATGCTCCACCATTGACTATACCGTAATGGCGGACGACTATTCTAACTTAAAGGGATACGTTGCGGACGCAGACCTTGGTCTTGGCTGTGGATTGCCAACGGAATTTGCAAAAATAAAAGCAGGCGATACGGTAGTCGACTTAGGCTCGGGTGCAGGCAATGATTGTTTTGTGGCACGATCCATTGCAGGTGAAACTGGAAAAGTAATTGGCATTGACTTTACTGAAAAAATGATTGCCAAAGCAAGAATCAATGCAGGCAAATTAAATTTTAAAAATGTTGAGTTCCGTCAGGGGGATATTGAGAATATGCCGTTGGCCGGAAATGTTGCTGATGTTGTAGTTAGTAATTGTGTACTGAATTTAGTGCCTAACAAAAAGCAGGCTTTCGCAGAAACATTTCGAGTATTGAAAAAAGGCGGACACTTCAGTGTTTCCGATATCGTATTGGCAGGTGAGCTTCCTGAAGGATTACAGAAAAGCGCAGAGATGTATGCCGGATGTGTTTCGGGAGCAATTCAAAAAGACGCGTACCTGTCGATTATCAAGGAAGCAGGGTTTACCAACATCACTGTTCAAAAGGAGAAAAGAATCACGTTACCGGAGGAAATCCTGAAGGATTATCTATCAGCCGATCAAATCAGCTCTTTCGCTACCGGCTCAATGGGGATTTTTAGTATCACCGTATTTGCAGAAAAGCCAGAGAATTGCTGCCCTCCGGGTTGCTGCGATTAAAGAAGTCAAAGCGCTATCCGTAAAATACTTTTAAATCTTAAACCAATATGAAACAGACCATTTTAATCACAGCCTTAACTATATTACTTATGTCGTTTTCAACAGAAAAAAAAGTGACACTGTATGCTCCGGTTGCCAAGAATATTGAGACGTTTATCAAAGAGTTTGATCAAATTCCTGAAGACCGAAAAAAGGCACTGAAAAAGCTAGCCCTATTCGTGGAAAGCAAAGTAAAAGCCGGAGAAAAAGCTGAACTCATTTTTATCTGTACACACAATTCACGCAGAAGCCATATCTCGCAAGTATGGGCACAGACAGCTGCTGCGTACTATGCTGTACCAAATGTTACAACATACTCAGGAGGAACGGAAGCAACAGCCTTCAATCCAAGAGCAGTAAACGCAATGGAAGAAGCTGGGTTTAAAATCAAGAAGGCTTCTGAAGGAACTAACCCAATCTATGAGGTTCGGTTTGCCGATGATGCAAACGCTGTCAAAGCATTTTCAAAAAAATACGATAGCGAAGAAAATCCTAAAAGTGGTTTTGGTGCAGTAATGACTTGTTCGCAGGCAGATCAAAACTGCCCTGTAGTTGCGGGGGCTACAGTACGTATTGCAATACCATATGATGATCCAAAAGAATTTGATGGTACACCACAGGAGGCAGGCAAGTACACAGAACGAGTCCATCAAATCGGACGTGAAATCGTGTATGCTTTCTCACTTATTAAAGCATAATGCGTAATGATTTCGAAACGAATAGGATCGCTTGTTTTAATTATTGCATTAATAAGCATACCGGATTGGGCTTTTGCCCAGACTGGTATTGCTGAAATGAATTCGTGGCTTGAAACCAAGCTGGTCGCGGATAATTCATCTTTTGCCTCGTACTTCTTTTTGTTTCTTGGTGGGTTAGTTGCAAGTTTACTTCCCTGCGTCTATCCATTATATCCAATAACGGCTAACGTCATTAAGGCACGTGGAGCAAGCTCATCGCGCTTCATTCATCCTCTTAGCTATTTTCTTGGCTTGGCCGCTATGTATTTTGTATTTGGCATTATTGCTTCGTTTAGTGGAGGAGCTTTCAACCAGGTAATGCGACTGCCGATAACAAATCTTATCATCGGCATCACTATCATTGTCATGGGTATATCCGCTGCTGGATTTATTCACATTCCATTATTTGGTGGTCAAACAGATACAAAGAGCAAAGGTGTGTTCGGAACCTTCTTAATCGGAATGGGTGCCGGCCTATTGGCCTCCTCTTGTGTTGGTCCGGTAGTAGTAAGTATATTGATAGGGCTGGCCAGTAGCATGGGGGATACATTTTCTCTTTCACTTACTTTAGCCGCATCATTTAAAATGTTATCCTTTGGTCTGGGGCTAGGCATTCCCTTTTTATTGATTGGCGTATTCGGTGTGAGCCTTCCCAAATCCGGTAAGTGGATGATGTACGTTCAGTATGTACTCGGTATTATCATTATCTACTTTGGATGGACGTACATGGAAAAGGCCTTGCAATTGTTTAATTTTTCTTCTCAGGCAATTCAATTAATTGGTATTGGTTCTTTGATCGTAGTTATCTCTACCTACTATTTCCAATCAGCCGAGAGAATGATGGAAGTCCGTGTCAAAAGATCATTGCTGATTTTATCCTCTATTGTCGGTGGGCTGGTCTTAGTGAGGGGTATGATCCCAGTATCCTCTGCTGAAAACAGTTTGCAGTCTGAGACGTATGTTAATGAAACTTTGAAATTCGAGAAGAAAGGTAAACTCACTTGGTACCTGAACAATGAAGCCGCCTATGCGGAAGCGAAGAAAACAGGAAAGAATGTATTCATTGATTTCTATGCCAACTGGTGCACAAACTGTAAGGCCTTTGAGAAGAAGACACTGGAAGATGAAAAATTGATCACATCCCTTGAAAATGCTGTGCTGTTAAAAATTTATGATACTACAACTGACTTTAAAAAGTACAGTGAAGATTCTCGTTTTCCAGAATTAAAAGTGGGTCTGCCCTTTTTTGTGATCACCAGCACTGAAGGTGAGCTCATCTATAAAACGAATGACTATCTGAAAACGGAAGAGATGGGTCTATTCTTAGAGTAATATTTAAATGTATTAAAAAATGAAGCTTGTCTTATTCTCCGACATCCATGCAAACCTACCCGCGCTTGAAGCCTGTCTGGCCGATATTGAAACCCGAAAACCGGATGCCGTTTATTGCTTAGGTGATCTTGTAGGCTATAATATATGGCCGAATGAAGTAATCAATGAAATCAGGAAAAGAAATATTCCTACCATAGCTGGTAACTACGACTTCGGTATTGGCCGTCGCAGTGGAGACTGCGGATGCGCGTACAAAACAGATCAAGAAAAAGCAATCGGTGCTATCTCCATTGCTTATACAAATGAAATTGTAAACCGAGAGGAACGTGACTACTTGCGTTCGCTGCCCGGACATATTCGTGTTGAGTTTTTGTACAACAAGGATTTTCACAGCGCACCCACTGAAGATGAAATTACCAATCTGTTGTTAGTTCACGGAAGCCCAAGAAGAATTAATGAATATCTTTTTGAAGATCGTCAGGAAAAGAGTCTTCTCAGAATTATGCAAGACGCCAAAGCACACATTATGTGCTTCGGTCATACACATAAGCCCTATCATCGCATCTTAAATGATGACCACGGACATCATTGGCACGCCATTAATATCGGGTCTGTAGGTAAACCAAAAGATGGTGATACTAGAGGATGCTATGTAATGTTAGACATTGATGAAAATTATTCGCATACATCAGGCGAAGGATTATCGGTAGAGTTTATACGCTTTAACTATGATGTAGAAAAGTCTGCGAAAGCAGTCGAGGACAGTACGCTGCCAAAGGACTATGCTGACATGCTACGAAACGCCTACTAAATTGACGAAACCATGCCTGCACTAGGTTTTTTAGATCGTTATCTTACCCTTTGGATTTTCCTTGCAATGCTCGCAGGGGTTGCACTGGGTAATTTCCTTCCGGTTGAGAACTTTATGAACCGCTTCCAGATAGGAACCACAAACCTACTCATCGCCACCGGACTGATTGTAATGATGTATCCTCCCTTAGCGAAAGTCAGGTACGAACATCTGGGCAAAGTGTTTAAGAATATCAGGGTGATCAGTTTGTCTTTGTTGCTGAACTGGATCATAGGGCCGATTCTCATGTTCTTGTTAGCGATCGTCTTTCTCCGGGACAAGCCAGAATATATGATGGGCGTCATATTAATCGGCATTGCACGATGCATTGCAATGGTACTGGTATGGAATGATCTGGCAAAAGGCGATAAGGAGTATGCCGCTGGGCTTGTAGCGTTGAACAGTATCTTTCAAGTTTTATTCTATAGTGTATTTGCCTGGTTATTCATTACTGTTCTGCCTCCTTACTTTGGCTTGCAAGGTTCAACTGTCAATGTGAGTATGGGCGATGTAGCGGAGAGTGTTTTTCTATATCTCGGTGTGCCGTTTCTGTTAGGCTTTTTAACGCGCAACTTTTTCAAGAGAGCAAAAGGGGAGGCATGGTATGTTCAAAATGTATTAACCGTCTCATAATAGAAACTA
>JANNPM010000010.1:0-4322 GCA_031400145.1 Chryseolinea sp.
ACGGCTATGGTGAAGGGGCATCCTTGCGGTTCGGGATTAGGACCGACCTCAGGCGATCAAGAGCCCTGGACCTGAGGCCAGAGCCTTTCTTCTGAGACTGTGGCAGGGAGTTGCTGTGCCTATCGGTGACGACATACATCAATGCCCAGTCTCCTCCAGGTTTCGAGGTCAGGGAAACTCGACAACGTGCTCCCTCCGGCGTCCGGCGTCCGGTAGCCTGAGCCTGCCTCTGCCGCCTCAATTGAGAAAGTGGATGTAGATCATCGTCGTCTTTACCTCCTTGTGGCCCAGTAGTTCTTGAATGGTGTGGAAATACAGGCGTTCTGCCAAGATGATTTGAGTGGAGCTGCGGAACTTTGTGTAGATCCACCCGAATTGAGAAGGATAAGTGGGAATACTGAGCCGTAACCCTCAGTTGACCCAGGCTTCATGATTCCAGGAGTCGCTATATGTCCAGATTGCTGGTGACGCAGTACCAGGCGGAGGTCGAAAAAATCATTCGCTACGGCGGTTCCAAGAAGGAAACCAGTATTCGCAATGCCTTTGAACGGTTGCTGAATGACTACTGCAAACCCCGCAACTATCTGCTGATCCCGGAACTGGACTTTAAGACCAAGTTCAATACGACGGTTTTTCCCGATGGCACAGTGAAGGATGCCATTCGTTTAGAGCATGGCTGGTGGGAGAGCAAAGACCAGTACGACAAAATCGACGAAGAGATTGAGAAAAAACTGGAGAAGGGCTACCCAGACGAAAACATCCTGTTTGAAGACTCCCAAACTGCCGTCCTGATTCAGCACAGTCGGGAGCAGTTGCGCGTTTCCATGCGGGATGCGGAGGCGTTAGATGGGCTAATCAGCACGTTTGTAGACTATGAACGCCCTGAAGTACGCGACTTTCGTGCGGCAATTATCAAATTTAAAGAAGATGTTCCGCATATTTTGGAAGCCTTGCGAAGCATTATTGCTCAGCAGGAGGAAAACAATACCCAATTTAGAGAACGCCGCAACACATTTCTAGAAGTGTGTCGCCAGTCGATCAACCCCGAAATTGAGATCTTCGACATCCATGAGATGTTGATTCAGCACATTCTCACGGAGGATATTTTTACCAACATTTTCCATGAGTCGCAGTTTCACCGCGAAAACAATATTGCGCGAGAACTGTCGGAAATCATCAACACTTTCTTTACCGGAAACACACGTCGCAATACGCTCAAAAGCATCGAACACTACTATTCGGTGATTCGTCGCCATTCAGAAAACATCGCCAACCACCACGAAAAGCAGAAGTTTCTCAAGGCAATCTACGAAAACTTTTATAAAGCCTACAACCCCAAAGCGGCGGATCGGTTGGGGATTGTCTACACACCCAACGAAATCGTGCGCTTCATGATTGAGAGTGCAGATTATTTGACCCACAAGCACTTTGGCAAACTGTTGAGCGATCCGGGTGTGGAGATTTTAGACCCCTGCACCGGAACAGGAACCTATGTGACGGAACTGATCGAATACTTACCCGCAGATAAGCTAGAGCATAAATATAAACACGAAATTCACTGCAATGAAATGGCGATTTTGCCCTATTACATTGCGAATTTGAATATTGAATTTACCTATCAACAAAAGATGGGTAAATACGAAGAATTTAAAAATATTTGTTTAGTGGATACGCTAGATCATTGTGGCTTTGAAGGTAAGCAGTTTGATCTATTTGCCATGAGCGTGCAAAATACGGCCCGAATTCAAGAACAGAACTCTAAGACAATTTCGGTAATTATTGGAAATCCTCCTTATAATGCTTGGCAAGCAAATTTTAGCCAGAACAATGCAAATCGTTCTTATTCTGAGATAGATAAAAGAATAAAAGGCACATACATCAAGCAGGGAACAGCTCAGAACAAAATTTCTGTTTATGATATGTACACTCGTTTCTACCGCTGGGCGAGTGATCGGGTTGAAGAAGGTTTAATTTGCTTCATAACAAATTCCTCCTTTCTTGATAGTCGAGCATTTGATGGGTTTCGTAAATCTATTCAAAACGAATTTGCTTACGCTTACTTCCTAGATTGCGGTGGCAATGTTCGCGAAATATCTGGACGAGATGGGATCTTTATCTGTGAGGATCATACAATTTTCGGTGAAGCCGCAATGACAGGAATTGTCATCGGATTTTTAATCAAGAAACGGAAAAGTGAGAATTGTAAGGTTTTTTATTCTCACCCATTTAGCATTCATGAGCTTAGGGAGAACAAAATAAATTTCATTTCCGGTACTCCTTTCCAAGCGATTCCGTTTAACCACATTACGCCGGATCAGAAGGCGCATTGGATTAATTTAACGGATAACGATTTTGATAGTTTTCTGCCGTTGCTTAGCAAGGATGTGAAGGCGGGAAAATCGCAGGAGGCAGTTTTTCAACTTTTTTCGGCAGGGGTTAAAACTCAACGGGATGAATGGGTTTATGACTTCTCAAAAGAAGATTTGATTGAGCGAATGAAGTATTTTGTGGAGGTGTATCGCGATCGATTGGAGAATGGGGTGAAGCGAGAGTTAGATATTAAATGGGATCGAGAACTTGAAAAATATTTAGAACGAAAAATAAAAAAGAATTTTGAAAAAGAAAGAATCGTCAAGAGCTGCTGTCGCCCTTATGCTAAACAATATCTTTATTTTGATAAGAACTTTAATGGAATGACTTATCAATTACCAAGCATTTTCCCGTCACAAGAAAAGCCTAATCAAGCTATCTGGATAAAATCAGGGATAGATGCACCATACTTTCGTTTGGCTGTAGAACATATTCCAGATGTGTTACCCAATGGCGGTTCTCAATGCCTTCCCCTCTACCGCTACGACAAAGGCGGAAACTGCATCGACAACATCACCGACTGGGGTTTAACCCAATTCCAGACCCACTACGACGACATCACGATCACCAAACTCGACATCTTCCATTACACCTACGCCGTTCTCCACCATCCCGCCTACCGCACCAAATACGAACTCAACCTCAAACGCGAATTTCCCCACCTGCCCTTCTATGCCAACTTCCATCAATGGGCAACCTGGGGCAAAGCCCTGATGGATCTGCATCTGAATTATGAAACGATCGAACCCTACGGATTGCGACGGGTTGACATTGACACCACGCGACGTAAGGGCGGGTCTAGCCAGGATATGGACAATCAGCCCACATTACTTGAACAAGACCCGCCCCTACAGAACCCATCAGATACCGCCAAACTGATCAAACGCGCCACACCCAAACCCAAATTAAAGGCAGATAAAACCGAGGGCAAAATCATCCTGGATACGGTCACTACCCTGGAAGGTATCCCTGCCGTTGCCTGGGACTACAAACTCGGCAATCGCTCTGCTCTGGAATGGATACTCGACCAATATAAAGAAAAGACCCCGAAAGACCCGACGATCGCCAAACTGTTCAACACTTACAAATTTGCCGACTACAGAGAACACGTCATCGACCTGTTGCAACGGGTTTGCACCGTCAGCGTTCGCACGATGGAAATTATTCAACAAATGCCTGATACAGTCGAGCATCAGGGAAAAAATTGAAAATGGAGATATAGAAAATCAGGTGTAAATATCATGGCATTTATTGACTATCGAGATTTTCGTCAGGTTCAATCAGATTATCAAATCAAATATCAAGAAGTAGAGTTCATAGCTGAATGTTGGACAGACATATCGATAACTTTTGATACAGATTTTGAGTTTCATATAAATTGTTGCAACATTAACCAATCTGATGAAGCTCGACGGCAACTCATGATTTTGCCTATCCTCAAAGAACTGTATCAAAATTGTAGTGGAGTGAAAGGACATCCAGGATTTTGGGTGCAAAGCAAACTTGAATTAGATGAAAAGCTCTCTGGAACAGTTGACTATATATTTACGGCTCAATCTAACCCCGGTAACATATCATTAGGGCTGCCCATTCTAGTTTTGATCACTCAAGCCAGAGAGAATGACTTTGAGCAAAGTTGGGGATATTGCCTTGCTGCACTCGTTGCAGCCGATCGCCTCAATTCCCAGTCTCGACCTGTTTACGGCATTGTTACTAATGGCAAACTATGGGAATTTGGACGTTTACACAATCAGGTTTTCACAAAGAATTTAGCGAGCTACACTATCACTGATTTAGAGAAATTATTTTGCGTGCTTAATGGGTTATTTGATCTAGCAACTCAAGATTTAAAGGTTGAAATTACACCATGACACAGGCACTTGAACAACGCACCTATACCCGTGAAGAATATCTGGAATTTGAAGTGGCTTCGGAGGAACGCCATGAATATG
>JANNPM010000168.1:0-12301 GCA_031400145.1 Chryseolinea sp.
GGCACAGACCTTCGGATCAACAACCCAAACCAGCTTACGGTCTGGAACAATCGCAACCAATCATATACATGGACGAATTTGCTGACATACTTTCTTCAACGGGATAACTACACGCTTAACGTCCTTGCCGGCACAGAGGCCATCAAGGTTAGCAATGAGGAACTGATCGCTAACGAAAGAGGCTTCCCCGATCAAACTGATAACCTTGTATATCTGGGCAATGGTCTCGGTCAGAAGGTGGTGGATGAAACCACAGCTGGCAACGCATTGATGTCTTTCTTCGGAAAGGTCGATTACGAATACAAAGGAAAATACAATGCGGCGGTTACGTTGCGCCGCGACGGCTCTTCTCGTTTCGGTTCAGACAACCGTTGGGGAAATTTTTACGCCGGCTCGCTGGGCTGGAGAATTGATCGCGAGGCTTTTCTCGCAGATAACGAGACGATCGACAAGCTGTTCCTTCGTGTCAGTTATGGAAGGATCGGTAACCAGGAGATTGGTAACTACCCTTACACCGACATGATCGATTCAGGCTATGACTACGTCCTTGGCGATACAAGAGCAAATGGCTATACAGTATCGACGTTGGGCAACAGCAATGTAAGATGGGAAAGCAGCAATCAGCTGAATGCAGGCGTTGACTTTTCTGTGTTAAACTCGAAGCTCGCCGTATCGATGGATTATTTCAATAAAATCACCACGGATCTCCTTGTCAAGCAACCTCTGGCGAGTTCAGCAGGACAAGCCGATGCGCCATGGGTGAACAACGGGGAAGTATTGAACACGGGCATTGAGCTGGCATTGACATACATGAACAGGCTCGGCAAACTGGACTATACCGTAAGTGCAAACGCTGCGACACTTCACAACGAAATACTGGATGTCACGACACCGATTCCTGGAGGAGCCATCGGATCGGACCGCGTTGTTATGACGGAGAAAGGATATTCTGTGGGTTCTTTTTATCTCTATGAAATGGAAGGCGTTTTTCAGGATGAGGCGGAGATCTTCACACACGCATACCAGGGGAAGAATATCAAACCGGGTGACGTGATGTACAAAGATCAGAATGGCGATGGCACTATCGATGCGAATGACCGCGCGCATGTCGGCAGTGCGATCCCGAAAGTGACTGCCGGGCTGAACGTCAACCTCTCGTATAAAAGCTGGGATGTGTCATTGTTCTTCCAGGGAGCCTACGGCCAGAAAATTTTTTCGGTATTGAATCGCGACATCGAAGGATTTTACCGGGCGTTCAATGTAGCACAGCGCTACTATGATAATCATTGGACAGGTTCCGGAACATCGAATGAATATCCGCGCGCATCGTTGGATGGTTCGGGCAACAACACCAAGTACTCAACCCGCTTTCTTGAAGACGGATCTTATACACGTTTGAAGAATGTTCAGATCGGTTACGCGATTCCCTCGGACATACTGTCGAAGTTAAGTATGAGCTCCGTGAGAATTTATTTTTCAGCAACGAACCCGCTAACGTTTACAAAATACTCAGGAATGGATCCTGAAATGACAGTGAGTGACAACTCCAGGGAGGAAGGTGACCGGGCGAATGGAATGGACTGGGGCACCTATCCTTCTGCGAAATCCTACAACCTCGGCTTAAGTATTACTTTCTAATGAAACTGAATATGAAAAGCACAAAGAAATTTTTGATTTTTCCAATGCTGATGATAGCGTGTTCAGACTTTCTCCAGGAAGACCTGGAAGGTACTTATTCCAACGCGACGTTTTATAAGACCGAGAGTCATGCGTCACTCGCAATCAACGGAGTTTACAACACCATCTCATTCGCGTCAACCGACAATGCGCTCTGGGTGTTCGGCGACGTTGTGTCTGATGATGCCGTCAAAGGCGGACTCTCAGGTGATCAAAGTGACATTCAGTTTCTTGAAGAGTTTGACTACTCAAGCAACAACGGCTACCTCGATAAGATGTGGACACGGTACTATGAAGGTATCTCTCGTGCTAACTATCTGCTCTATTATGGCGACGGCATCGAAATGGACGCCTCGCTCAAAGCGAGGATCATGGGTGAAGCGAAATTCCTTCGTGCATATCTTTACTTTAATCTCGTTAACATCTATGGTGAGATCCCGCTAAAAACCACGCCGCCGCTTTCTGACACTGATGTCAATAAGCCTAGATCTCCGGTCGCCGACATCTATGCGCAGATTGAATCAGATCTCACGGATGCTTCACAAGTACTTGATGTAAGTTACACCGGGGCAGACGTCGGCCGTGCTACAAAGGGGGCCGCATTTTGTTTGCTGGCGAAAGCCCATCTCTATCAGGGAGAATGGCAGGAAGCGCTTGATGGCATTGCGCAACTGGAAGCGATCGGTATCTACCAATTGGAATCCGTTTACAAGAACAACTTTATCGACTCCACACAGAATAACCCCGAATCAATTTTTGAAATACAGCACTTAAGTGGTCAATCGCCGAAAGTCGGAAGCTCGCTGAATCAATGGCTCGGTCCGGTCACATACAACGGCTACGGGTTTGATCTTCCGGTCGATGACTTCGTAAATGAATTTGAAGTGACGGAAGGAGGTGTTGCAGATCCTCGGATGGACTACACCATTGGACGCGCGGGCACAAAATGGATAGACGGTGTGGACTTTGATCCTTCATGGTCATCTACCGGATATCTTCAGAAAAAACATGAGCAGCCAAAGTCCGAAGAACCGGTGATCGGTGATGCCAGTCTTAACTACGTCTATATGCGTTATGCAGATATTCTGTTGATGAAGGCTGAGGCATTGAATGAGCTTGGCCGCACGGTTGACGCACTTGGCCCGTTGAATGATGTTCGCAAGCGTGCCCGTGAAAGCTATCTCCACGATCAGGATCTTGAGAATTATGGGACAGTGCCCGCTGATCTTTTAGTCGACATTACGAATCTCGGACAAAATAGCGTACGTGAAGCGATCCGACATGAGCGTCGTGTAGAACTCGGATTCGAGTTTCATCGGTTCTTTGACCTGATGCGCTATGGCAGTGCAGCGGCCGAAGACGCGCTGGACGAAACAGGTTTTTCTTATGATGCGAATCGATACTTCATGATACCTCAGTCTGAGGTCGATGCGAATTCACAGATATGAATCAATTAAACAAATAAATATATTTTAAATCGACAACTATGAAAATGCACTTAAAAACAGTTTTAATGATCCTCGGATTATTTGTATTCGCGGGATTGATGATCACATCGTGTGATGACGACTCGGACGATAACTCGGACGCCCAACAAGTTGACAAGACCGTGTTGCAAGATTCAATTGATGTTGCCGTGGAGTTGCTGGCTAACACAGAACAAGGTATTAATGACGGACAGTTTTCATCGGATGCCAGAACAGCTTTACAAAGTGCCATCACAGCGGCGCAGGCAGTGGTGAGCAGTACTACAGTCACTCAGGCCCAGGTGAACAATGCAATTGTGGCGTTGACAACAGCCATCGATACTTATCGCGACGCGGAGATCGCTCCTGTTGGCGAAGCCGATCTGGTTGGTCACTGGTCATTTGATGAAGGAACAGGAACGATCGCCAGCGATGCCTCTGCTAACGGATTCGACGGAACGTTCAAGACAGGCCCGGCGGATTGGGGCGCAGGCTACCCTACGTGGGCGTTAGACAGAAATGGTGATGCAGGAAAAGCAATTCACGTCGACAACGGTGGGAACATCGAAGTTCCTTACAACACCAACCTGAATCCGAAGCAGCTCACAATCGCCCTTTGGGTGAACGCAGACGAGATCAACGCTGGCAACCGGTTTATCGGATTGCAGTCATGGATAGGCTACAAGTTCCAGCTTCAGGAAGCTAACCGTCCTTTCGCGACAGTACACGCTGCGGATGGCACCTACGATCGTGATGCCGAAGTAAACCTTCCTATCCAGGAGTGGCACCATGTTGCCTTTACATTTGGTGGTGGTAACATGATCTTCTACATTGATGGGGTTGCTGTGAAGACCTGGGATAACACCCCTGGCGATGCCGTGTCAATTTCAGGTACTCCTTATAACCTGGTTTTCGGTCAGGATTTTCCTACCGATCAGTACGCTGCAACAACAACAAACTTTGAGACAGATCAGAAGATCCCGCTGGAGTGGGGCGGTTATTTCCGCGGCCTGTTAGATGAGATCAGAATTTACAAGACGGTGTTAACAGCTACTCAGATCGAGAGCATCTACAACCGCGAAAAGCCTTAAGGTTTGAATGTTTGGGGAAGGGTGCAACAAGGGGTTGCATCCTTTCTTTCATTGATAGACGTGGCATATCACCTCCCACATGAATAAAAATCTACTTCAGTGTTTCACCGTTATCGGTACAGCGCTGTTTTTTTCTCATCCCGTCCTCGCCCAGCAAGGTCAACTCTCAATTCAGCGTGTCGATCAGATGCCTGACCTTCCTCAACCATATTTGATGCGCGATTGGGAATCAGTGGCAGAGGGATACGATGCATTTATATTCGATCAGGCCAAGTCAGGAACTTATCTTCCATTGGTGCACTTGCAAAATTCAGGCACAAACTATCCGTCACTTAAGCCCATTCAGCTCGACACCTACGTCGGTACACAATCGGCCAACCAGGCTGAAGCCATCAATATCATACCAGCAATTGTCGGAGCCTTACTTGTCGGCGTAAATAAGTCCAGCCAGGGTGGTGTGAACTGGGTGGAAAAAACAAAAGATTTCTTTAACTCGAAGAATCAACAAAATATATATCTCAATACCTACAGCGCTGTAAGCGGGAACGACTGGTGGTACGACGTAATGCCGAATGTTTTCTTTTACCAGCTGAGCACATTGTATTCTGACGGCGATTACGAATCACAATTTATTGCTATCGCTGATCAATGGCTGGCGGCAGTGTTGGCTATGGGAGGCAAGACTGCACCCTGGACCGTTCCCAACATGAATTATCGCGCATGGCGCTTGTCAAGCATGACGGGCAACACATCCGGAGTTCATGAGCCTGAAGCAGCCGGCGCAATCGCCTGGCTGCTGTACAGCGCCTATGTTAAGACCGGGCAACAAAAGTATCTTGACGGCGCACAGTTATCGCTGGAATTTTTGTCATCGTTGACTTCCAACCCGTCGTACGAATTACAACTGCCTTATGGAACGTTAACAGCAGCAAGGCTCAATGCTCAACTGGGAACGAACTATGATGTGAGTAAAATGTTGAGTTGGTCGTTTGAACGCGGGCCTTTGCGTGGATGGGGTACAATCGTCGGCACGTGGGATGGCAAGGATGTTTCGGGATTGATCGGCGAAGCTAACGACGGTGGTAATGACTATGCGTTCATGATGAACGGCTATCAACAGGCTGCTGCGTTCGCACCAATAATAAAGTACGATAAGCGCTACGCGAAAGCCCTCAGTAAATGGATCTTAAATCTTGCCAATGCCAGCCGCTATTACTATCCGCAATTTCTGGATGCTGCGAAGCAGGATGATTTTGCCTGGAGCAATACGAATGACCCTGAATCAGTGATTGGCTATGAGGCGCTAAAGGAAAACTGGAATGGCAACGCACTGTACGGTACTGGTGATGCAAAACGGAATGGCTGGGCATTGACCAACCTCGCACTCTACGGATCGTCGCATGTCGGCTATCTCGGTGCAATTGTGAATACCACTGATGTCGATGGTGTTCTGCGGATCGATCTCAATAAGACAGATTTCTTCGGAGAGAATGGTTATCCAACATATTCTTACTATAACCCGCATGTCGTTGATCACGATGTAACATTACAACTCGGCAGCAGCACTTACGATATTTACGACGCTATTTCTGAAACGACTATCGGCAATAACGTGACTGGCGATTACAAAGTATCGATCAAGGCTAGTCAGGTGGTCATGCTTACATTACTTCCTTCGAATGCCGCTCCGGAGGAGAATGATGGTAAATTATCTAATGATGGAAAAGTTATCGATTATCACTTTGGTTATAACTTTTCGCCTGCGCTACGAATCAAATCACTATCTACGACATCGACCTTGCGCGAATTTAATGAGCCCGTAACTTTCTATGTAGTGGTGGAAAACGCAACAGATGCCGTGAGTTACAGATGGTATGTGGATGATGTTTTGTTCGCGACAACTCGAGAAGAATTCCAATGGACCACCCCGCAGGAAGAAGGTGACAAGGTGATCCGTCTCGAGGTGACGAGTGGCGTTGCCACGCTAACAAAGGAGATAACAGTGCGCGTACTTGCACACGTTCCGACAGCGCCGTCGATCACTGCGATCGAACAAGATCAGCCCTTCTATTATGATGGAGCTGCCGCAAAGCTGATATCCCGTGTGGATCAATCGGCAACCGACAAGCTTGACTACACCTGGACAGTCAGTGAAGGAGATTTCATCCAACAGGACTCGTTGATAACCTGGACGGTAAATGCCGAAGGTTTGCACACTGTCTCATGTAAGGTGACCAACGCCGACAATCTGTCAACGACCTTTACCTCAAAAATTCTGGTTAAGGATGACACTGCCCGGGTGATCGATGTGCTGGCCTATTATCCGTTAAACATTGACGTAAAGGATTACGGCGGTCACGGTTACAATGCCGTCCTGGAAGGTACGCAGCAAGCTGTCGATGCCCTGGGCAATGCCGACTTTGCCTACAGCATTTCCACATCAGACGACATCATTTATGTCCCGAATGCAATATCGTTGAACTTTAAAGACGAGATCACAGTATCGTGCTGGATCTCGATTTCGCCGACGGGCCGTGAAGCATTTATTCTTTCGCACGGGAGTTGGGAAAAGCGATGGAAGGTCTCGTTAACGCCTTCCAATAACATCCGCTGGACGCTCAAGACCGGCCAGGCAACCATTGACCTTGATAGTAAATATCCGCTTACAGCCAATAAATTTTATCACGTCGCCGTAACCTACTCTGGATATTCCATGGAGCTGTACATAGACGGCGAACTGAATAACTTTATAGAACAGACCGGATCAATTTTACAAGCCGATGAACCGATCACGTTCGGCCAGAAAAGCATTGATGATACACAATATTTCCTTAACGGAGCAATCGATGAAGTTAGGATCTTTGACGAAGCGCTACAGCCCTGGCAAATTGCGACACTAAAAGCTTTGTGGCATGAAGAGATTGTTACCGGTGTTTGCGACTATGTTTCAGGATCAGTCCAGCCATTCCCAAATCCCGTTGTCAATGGAGTGGTATACCTGAGAAAAACTTCAGACCCGATTCGCCAAATAAGGCTTATCTCGGCAGACGGAAGAAAATCAAAAACGGAGTTCACCGAGGAGGCGGAGCTTATCAGGGTGGACATTTCCGAGTCGGCCACGGGTTTGATGATGCTGGAGGTAAGCACTGAAACAGCCGTCAGGCGATACAAATTGTTTATGCAATAGCACAGGATTGAGGAGATGAAGGGTGTTTACGCATTCAACCAATCAGATAATTGCGGGCGTAAAAAAAATTTAGAAACTATGCATCAGGCAGTTGCGTCCCAAATCACTCACGGGCAAAATTGACGCATGGAGCGAATGAGGTTTGCATTATCTTTGGATTCCAATACTTCTAAAACCTATGATAAAATCAAAAGCATACGCTGCGCAGTCACCGCAGACAGATTTGGCTCCATGGAATTTTGAGCGCAGGGAAGTTGGCGCCAATGACGTTCAACTTGATATAACGTATTGTGGCGTTTGTCATTCAGACCTTCATCAGATCCGTAACGAATGGTTCCCCGGAATTTTTCCGATGGTGCCTGGGCACGAGATCGTTGGGCGTGTTGTGAAGGTCGGTGCATCAGTGAAGAATTTTAAGGTCGGAGACCTTGCCGGTGTTGGCTGCATGGTCGATTCTTGTAAGGACTGCGAGAACTGCAACGAAGGACTTGAGCAATATTGCCTGAACAACGCCACACAAACCTATAATAACCTGGGACGTGACGGTAAGCCAACCTATGGTGGATATTCCAGCACGATTGTCGTACGGCAAGATTTTGTCCTTCATATTTCTGATAAGTTATCGCTTGCTGCCGTAGCGCCGCTGCTATGTGCCGGCATCACTACTTACTCGCCGCTTAAACACTGGCAAGTGGGTAAAGGTCACAAGCTCGCCGTGCTCGGCCTGGGCGGTCTTGGTCATATGGGCGTAAAGTTCGGCGTCGCCTTTGGAGCCGAAGTTACCGTGTTGAGCACGTCCGTTGGAAAAGAGAAAGCTGCTAAAGAACTCGGCGCCCATAAATTTGTCGTGACTTCCGATGCCGCGCAACTTGATGCGGTTAAGGGAACGTTTGATTTTATACTGGATACCGTTTCTGCAGATCATGACATGAACCTTTACCTGTCGCTGCTTCGAACCAATGGGGTGCATATTTGCGTGGGTGTTCCTTCTAACCCGCATGTGATAAATGCATTTTCATTGCTGGCCGGCAGAAAGAGTGTTGCTGGTTCCGGTATTGGTGGCATACCTGAAACGCAGGAGATGCTTGACTTCTGTGCTCAAAACAATATCGTCTCCGACATTGAGATCATCAACATAAAGGATATAACTTCTTCCTACGAACGAATGATCAAGGGCGACGTCAAGTATCGCTTTGTTATTGATATGAGTACGCTGTAGTCGCCGAATCACGGTCGTAAACGCGGTTACGTCGCATCTCATGATCTTCAACAACCGCGCGAAAGATCAGCACATTTTCTGAAATATTTTGAAGATGGTTTTCCAGCTAAATTGCTATTCCAGTTGTACTGAATAAGCTTCTATGTTGCAGTTGGTCAATTTCAGAAAACGTTACGGGAGTCGCGAAATACTGCACATCGACAATGCGTCATTTCAACCGGGCATTTACTGGTTGCAAGGCGCGAATGGATCCGGTAAAAGCACGTTGTTAAAATCTATTGCCGGTCTAGTCTGGTTTGATGGTAACATTATTATCAACCACACGCTGAGCCTAAAGGAACGGCCCGTTGCCTACCGGCAGCTTGTTAATTTCTGCGAAGCCGAACCTACCTTTCCTGATTTCTTAACAGGGTATGAATTAATCAATTTGTTTTCTGACGCTAAGAAAGCCAGCAACGCACAACGGGATTTGTTGATTGACGGCATGAAAATCGACAGTTATCTAAGCCAGGTGATCTCCACCTATTCCAGCGGCATGCTAAAAAAACTTTCCCTTGTGTTAGCCTTCCTGGGAACACCGAGCCTAATACTTTTGGATGAGCCGTTAAACACACTCGATTCAGATTCCGTCCGCATATTCTATTCCTGGGTGTCAGCTTTGAACAAAAATTCTTCAACTAGTTTTTTCCTTACCTCGCACCACGCACTTGACTCCACCGCACTGCCCAACGCCCAAAACATCCTTGTTCAGAGCAAACATTTGTCTCTTTAAAAAATGAATTACCCGCTTTCTCATATCCTGACCAAGACACTGGTTAAGGGATTTTACAAGGCGCATTCAGGTTTACTGATCTTTTTCTTTACCACCGTGCTGACTTCATGTTTTTTCATGAATGTACTCAATCAAACGCATTTGCCACCCGATCAGATCATTTTATATCACCTGATCATTCCGTTATCGTTTCTCAACAGCCCCGTCATTATGATCCTTACGTTTGTGATTTGGCTGCTCTACACAGTTAAAAGCTGGCAATACAACTATAATGAGTTATTAAAGCAACCTCAGCAGTTCCTGTTTTACAGTGCTAATTCCTTCGATTTAAGGACGCAATTCAAATGCTATCTTTATTTACAGTTTATGATCTCTCTGCCGTTTATCATCTTCAGCGCATTTACATTCATCATCGGCTTGATATTCAATTACTATGTTGCGTCACTCATTACTTTCCTTTATATATTGCTTCTGTTGTCTGTCAGCGCCGTCTTGTACCTGTATTGGTTTAATCGGCTATACGACAACTCCGCGTCTTTTCTTATTCGCCTTCTAGCTACGTGGAAAAAACCTTTCAGATCGCTGCTCTTATATCATGTATTCTTTACGCTCAACCGAACGTATCTGGTCACCAAAACCATTTCAGTCTTTCTGTTATCACTCAGCTTCTATTTCTGGGAAAATTCCACGAATACTGATAGACCGATAACTTACATTTTTACGCTTACCATCGCTGCCTCGCACAGCATTCTTCTCTTCGAGTCGTTTAAATTTCAGCGGAATAAGCTACGGTTTATTCTTAATTTTCCCTTTCCCAAGGTACAGGTTTTTTCTTATCTGCTATTGCTGCAAGTCGCGATCGTAGTTCCGGAAATGATTCTGTTGATTGGGTACTTCGGCCTGAATTCATGGGGATTTATACTGGCACTACTGATTCAGATCAATATCTTTCACTGTCTTTTATTCCAAATTCAGGAACATTTGATACAATACATCCAGTGGATATTTTTCCTTTATATTTTCCTGTTTCTTAGCGTATTATTTCGGGTCCAATGGGTATTATTGCCGCTGTCGTTTGTGATTTCCTACATGATCTTTAACAGGAACTATTACAAGTAAAGATCTTAGCCGGGAGACCCGACATTATTCTTTAGGAGAAATTCAGACCCGTAGCGATCCGCGGAATGCCCTGGCGGCATAGTAAGATTCCGCGCCGTTGTGATACACGAAGACTCGCCCATAACGACGATCACAAAAGAGTGCACCGCCGAGCGCTCTAATGGCAGCGGGAGTCGATACCCAGCTGGAGGTTTTAATATCGAAATCGCCAAGTTTTTGCAATTCCCGATATTGCTCCTCGGTTAAGACGTCAATACCCATTGCGGCCGCCATATCAACAGCGCTCGTCTTTGGTTTGTGTTCTTTTCTTGACCCCAGCGCCTCACCGTCGTAGCAGAGACTTCTGCGGCCTTTCGGAGTTTCCGCTGAACAATCATAAAAAATGTATTCGTCCGTCTTTTTATCATATGCAACGACGTCAGGTTCACCACCAGTCGTCTCCATTTCATTGAGTGACCAGAGTTTCTCGGTAGCAGCTTCCAGGTTTGCTTCTACATCGGTCCACTTAAGGCCTTGATGGCGGTTCACGTTCTTCTCAAAACGCACTTTCAAAACACGGAGTAGTTCTTCATGTTGCCCCAGTGACAACTCATTTTTAATGCTTTTAGATTTGCTCATAATTTATTTAGTATCACGTTGGCTGCCGGAAGGCTTGACATGCCTAATCATTAAGCCCCTTGCCTTTGAGAATTTGCGGCATACTTTTTTCTACCCTCGACTCCCGCGTTTTGGATTGTTTGGGTGCAGAAAAGTAAAGCAGGTATCCTCTTTGCCGTCCTGGTGTTAATGCGTCAAAAGCAGTTCTCAATGCAGAGGTTTTATCCAATTTTTTTTGAAATTCTTCAGGAATTGCAAATTCTGAAGTCTTTCTGCCCGGAATTTTCAACCCCGCCTCTTCCACTTCAATGGCTTCATGAATATATGATTTCAAGACGCGTTTCATCTTCACAATTTCTGCAGCATTCGTGAAACGGACCTGACGTGCCGCCTGTACATTCTCTGTTTGCTGAATGAGAATGCCCTTGGTGTCCTTTAGCAATGCGCCTTTGAAAAATAACAGTGCGCAGTATTCTTTGAACACATGGATCAATACTATGTTCCGCTTCTCAAACGTGTAACAGGGGACGCCCCACTTCAACTCTTCGTTCAGCCCACAGTCAAGAATGATCGTTCTCAATTTTTCCAGCTCTTCCTGCCAGCGTTTTGCCTTATGAAAATAGAAATCAACTTTAGGATTCATACTATTTCCTTTATGAGTTTTCGTGAATTGCTTTTTTTTCTCTGCGCGCCTGAAATACATCATACTGCAGTCAGCATAATTAGTAATAGCGGGCCAAAAGCTCATTGGCGCCATCTCCCATGGATCAGTGGTAGGTTACGGAAATTTGGGAACGAGCACGGCCACAATTCCCAAGATTTTCCGGTTGATGCCATTCCTAACGCAAGCCAGACTGTATCGATACACTAAATGATTTTATTTTTCTTTGTCATGATAGACTATTTTAATTTACTGACAATGTCTTGTAATAAGCTATGCGCCATATTTATTCCCTGAGCAAAGGGCAGCTGCAGCATTTGGTCTCGGTGCGCTACTGATCGATACACTATTTGCATGTTTAGTTTGCTCGTATCTTCAGTGAGCTTTTCAAACTCTAAGAACTCAAGCTGAACGGGAAACGGCGTATTCTCCATTTCAAATGTTCGAATGATCTTCTGATTCGGAACCAACTCATGGATTACTCCATTGGCCTGAAATACAACAATGCCTTG
>JANNPM010000026.1:0-8062 GCA_031400145.1 Chryseolinea sp.
TGCTGCTGTCCGCCTGACAACTGCTGTGGAAAGTGATTTCTGCGGTGCATAATGTTCATGCGTTCAAGCACCTCTTCCACGCGTTGTTTGCGTTCAGCCGCTGGAACCTTCATGTAAAGCAAAGGCAATTCAACATTTTCAAATACTGTCAACTCGTCGATCAGGTTAAAACTCTGGAAGACAAATCCGATAGATCCTTTGCGCAACTGGGCCCGTTGACGCTCAGAATATTTGGCAACTTCATGTTCACCGAAGTGGTACTCTCCACCTGACGGATTATCCAGCAAGCCAAGTATATTCAGCAACGTTGACTTACCGCATCCTGATGGACCCATGATGGCGACAAACTCGCCTTCCTTGATTTCGAGGTTGATATTGTTTAGCGCAGTTGTTTCTACCTCTTCAGTAGTGTAGACTTTTTCAAGATTTCTGAGTTTGATCATGGCAGGTTATTTTACTTTTTGATGTTTGATGGTCTTAATTAGTTGTATCAAAATACTCTTTGCTACCTAAAGGTCACACAATTACCCATCAATTGTAGGGGATTGTTACACGGTTATATTGAAGTGACATCAATTCAGCAAAAGGACTTCATTCGTACCAAAGTTCTCATATGATGAAGTAATCACTTTCTCCCCTGGCTTCAGACCCTCCAGCACTTCAAAATACTCACTGCCCATCTTCCGGCCTAGCTTGATGTCACGCTTTACAGCCCTATTACCCTCTTCCACAACGAAAACCCAGTTTCCGCCAGTGTCCTTGTAAAATCCGCCCACAGGCAGAAGCAATTCTTCAGAAGACTGACCTAATTCTATTCTGAGTCGAAGCGACTGACCGCGACGAATACCAGGAGGTGTTTCTCCCAGGAAGTCCATGTCAACTTCGAAACGACCATTTACGATGGTGGGATAAAGGTATTTGATCTCCAATTCATAATCCTTATTGTTATAAGTCGTCGTCGCGTGCAATCCGATGGTGATACGCGGAGAATACAACTCGTCTATGGGAACCTTTACCTTATAGCTTCCTACTATATCTATCTGTCCCATGCGCTGCCCTGGCACAATTGCCTGCCCCGGATCCAACTGCGGCCTGGAAAGCTGTCCATCGATCGGGGCGCGAATGACCAAGTTCTCTAAAAGCTTCCCTACACCTGCAAGGTTAAGGGTCATACGCTTCTCAAGTTCTGCGATCTCCGACAATTGCCTTCCGCGATCCATTGAATCGTTCCTATACACTTCGTGCGTGAATTTCTTTCTATCGATGTTGTATTTGAAATCTGCTTCGGTCTTTTCAAATTCCTGTTTCGAGATCAGCTTTTTATCAAACAGCTTCTTGTGCCTGTCAAACTGCGGCCCGAGTGTCGCGAGCTGATTTTCAATCAGCGCCAGCTGGCCACGTTGCTCCAGTTCATTCTTCGTTATCCCCAATCTCGTATCACGGTTACGGTTGATACTTTCACTTAACTGCGCCTCCTGACTCAAGACTTGCAATTCAAGGTTAAGGTTGCTTAACTCCAGAATAATATCTCCCGTTTTTAACATAGCACCGCTTTCAGCGACGACGCGTTTGATCGTTCCACCCTCTACCGCGTCGAGGTAAACCGTACGGCTTGGCTCGATTGTGCCAGTTTGGGGAATGTATTCTTTGAATTCACCTCGTTTAACTTCAGCAATTGTGATTTTGTCTTTCTCAATCTTCAACTTCGACCGGCGGTCGGCAAAAATGAACTGGTACCCCACAAATACCACAAATACCGCGATTCCACTATAAGTCGAGATGCGCTTCACTGTCCACGTCTTCTTTTTGAGTTGCTTGTCCATTCTTCAGGTTTTATCCAATACTGCCTGTGCCGTCACAGGGAATGCAGGACTGATGTATGCCCAGATTTCCAACAAGTGTGCCAACCGCGGGAATTGCATTATCGCTATCCTTTTCACTCAAATGAAGGTCATTCTCGTTCATATGTGAACGAAAATGTTCGAAATCGAACGTAAACAACTTTCAATTCGCTATTTTTTCGCGGATTCAGGCTTAAAGCCATTTCGGTATGCCCTTTGCCCGCTATCGGACAACTGTGTTTGCCAACGATGCAGTATTTCACCGCCTTAATCGCTAACCTCCATGGATCAGAAGCAAGGTAAGATTCTTATCGTCGATGATAATGAGGATCTTTTAAAAGCTGCAAAAATGCATCTCAAAAGGCATTTTGCTCAGGTCGACATCGAGAAAAATCCTGAGGCCATTCCTGCGCTCATGAACAGTGATGATTATGATGTTATCCTCCTTGACATGAACTTCACGAAAGATGTCAGCAGCGGCAGCGAAGGATACTACTGGCTCGAACGGATTCTGCGGCTCGACCCTTCTGCGGTAGTGGTCCTGATCACTGCCTACGGTGACATCCAGATGGCGGTGAAGGCGATCAAGGCGGGTGCGACAGATTTTGTTCTCAAGCCCTGGGAAAACGAAAAGTTACAAGCCACTTTGTACTCGGCAATGCGGTTGCGCGAATCGCGCGACGTCATAGAAACTTTAAAGAACAAAAACCGTGAGATCAACCAGGCGCTGAACGAGCGTTACAGCGAGATCATTGGGCAGAGCAGTGTGATGCTAAAGATCTTTCAAACCATCGACCGCGTAGCAAAGACTGATGCCAATGTTCTGATACTTGGCGAAAACGGAACTGGAAAAGAGGTCATCGCCCGCGCCATTCATCGTAACTCCGCGAGAAAAAATGAAAACTTTGCAAGCGTTGACCTGGGCTCAATCACGGAAACACTGTTTGAAAGCGAACTATTCGGTCACAAGAAAGGCTCGTTTACGGATGCAAAAGAAGATCGCGCCGGCAGGTTTGAGCTTGCAAACCACGGTACTTTGTTTCTCGATGAAATCGGAAACCTGTCACCTCCCCTCCAGGCAAAACTTTTAACTGTCTTACAAAACCGGAAGGTAAGCCGCGTTGGTTCGAACAAGGATACGCCAATAGATATCAGGCTCATCTGTGCGACCAATATGCCGTTATACGAAATGGTAAAGGAGAACCGGTTCCGCCAGGATTTGTTATACCGGATCAATACCATTGAAATTGAAATACCCGCCCTGAGAGAACGGTTGGAAGACATTCCGCTGCTGGCAAATCATTTCTTAACACACTATGCTGCGAAGTACGAGAAGCAGGTATTCAAGATAAGCGATGGCGCGATGGCGCGAATGCACAAGCATGCATGGCCTGGCAATATCCGCGAGCTGCAACACTCCATAGAACGGGCTATTATACTCAGCAGCTCGAGCATCTTGCAGCCGGAAGACTTTAACTTTGCGGCCACTGCAGCAAAAGAGGACGTTCAGCTAAGTCTCGAACAGTACAATCTTGAAGAAGTTGAAAAACTGTTGATCAGAAAAGTGCTGAGGAAATACAACGGCAATATCACGCAGGCTGCATCAGAGTTGGGCCTGACGAGGTCGTCGTTGTATAGGAGGCTGGAGAAGTACGGGCTATAAACTGGACGGCAAGCTGACAAGCTGTAAGTCTGGTGGCGGGCATTGAACGCGGTGAGACATACAATCAAAGGTAATGGTGATCATTCAACAAGCAACGTTGTGAATCTGGGATTTAATGATTTTCGAGCCCGCGTTATTTTGCGGGTAACATTGTTGGGTCTGACGATGTCTCTGTTCATTTATATGGTCTCGCGGTCCAATATGCTGTTTGCAGCCATCCTGATGTCGGTTATTGTCTTTCTGCAGCTTGTCGACATCTTCAGATTTGTCAATCAAACCAACCGAAAGCTTACGCGCTTTCTTGAATCCGTGAAATACTCGGACTTTATATCTGGTTTCGCATCCGACAATAAGCTGGGGAGATCATTTAAAGACCTTAACATCGCATTTAATGAAGTATTGGAAGCCTTTCGCAAGGCAAGATCGGAGAAAGAGGAACACGGTCAATATCTGAATACTGTAGTCCAGCAGGTACGAACGGGTATCCTCTCCTTCGACACGGAAGGAAATGTACAGCTCATCAATACGAATGCAAAACGCTTCATTGGAGTAACCAATGTTAAAAATATACGGGAGCTTATCGGGATCAATCCGAAATTGTATCATTCGATCAGTAGCGTTGAGCCCGGGAAAAGCGAGCTCTATAAAGGCAGCAATGAACTGTATCTCACCATACAAGCAACAGAAATGCGTATACGTGGAACAGACGTCAAATTAGTGACATTGCAGAACATTCAGCCCGAATTGCAGCAGCAGGAACTGGAAGCATGGCAAAACCTTACCCGGGTGCTTCGTCATGAGATCATGAACTCAATAACGCCTATCTCTTCGCTAACCTCTACGCTACGCGAAATTCTCGATCATGACATGGAGAAAAAAGCTGAGCATTATGAACTAAAAGAGGAAGCCGCTGATGACCTTCGTGAAGGGCTGAGCACTATCGAAAACCGGAGTAAAGGATTGATCAAGTTCATTGATGCCTATCGTGAATACACGTCTCTGCCGAAACCAAGGATGTCGACGGTGAGGCTAAAACATCTGATTGATCACGTGGCGCAGCTGATGAAAACGGAATTGAAGAAGACACACATCGATTTCCATTTTTCCTGCAGCTCGGAATACCTCACCATTCAGGCTGATGTTGAAATGGTCGAACAGGTACTCATCAATTTGTTAAAGAACGCAATAGACGCCCTGGCGGAAACAAAAAATCCTATGCTACAACTTATTGGACGCTATGACGAGAGTTCTGTGCTCATCGAGATCATCGATAATGGCCCAGGTATTATCAAAGAAGCGTTGGAACACATCTTTGTTCCATTCTACACGACAAAAAGAACTGGCTCGGGTATTGGTCTGAGCCTGTCAAGACAAATTATGCAGATGCACAACGGTTCCATTAATGTCGAATCAGATCCGGATGTCAGGACAATCTTCAGACTTCGCTTCTAAAGGGTTAAACGCAGATCCCCGATTATTATAATTGATAACAATACTATTTGTATCGCTAACTTTCGACCGTGTCGACGGCGGCAACGCGGACTTAATAGTACGAAATGGTGATCAGGATCTCTCTAGGCACACAAACCCTGTCAGGACGAGCGTGAGCATACCGCAGTTAATGTGCTAACGGCAACGCAACGAAGAAGGTTGTGCCCTGACCGACTGTAGTCTCAAACCATATCCGCCCTTCCATTTGCTCAATAGCCTGCTTGGCGATCGCAAGTCCAAGGCCAGAGCCGGTTTTTTTTGTGCTAAAGTTTGAGAGGAAGATTCGTTCGGCGACATGCGGCTCGATACCCTTTCCATTATCCTGAAATCGCAGCAGATACTGATTGTTGGAAGTCTCCAGCGCAATTTTTAGGTTTTGTTGACGACCTGGACGGGCAGACTGGTATGCATTGAGAATAATGTTAGAAAAAGTACGTCCGAGCAAATTCTCGTCACCCCGTATAAACGCCTCCTTCACGGACGTCGTGAAGGTAAGCTCCCCGGACTGACTGTGAAGTAAAACGATCCGTTTCACGAGTCCCACGAGTTCCAACCGTTGCATGACGGGTTCCGGCATCCTGGCAAACGTACTGAAGGAGGATGCGATATCATTTAACGTGTCAACTTGGCTGAGCAGGGTGGCCACAGCCTTCTCTGTCTTCTCCGATGAATCGGATTGGGACTTAAATGAGCGTTGCAATTGTTGTAGCGTGAGTTTCATCGGCGTCAACGGATTTTTGATCTCATGTGCAACCTGTTGCGCAATTTCACGCCACGTACGTTCGCGCTGATTTTGTTCAAGCTCCGCCTTGCTTTCGCTAAGTTTAAAGAGCATCTGGTTGTATTCCTTTACCATCAATCCGATCTCGTCATCCGCCTTCCACGTTAATGGCTGATTGATCCTGGTGAGGGACGTGCGTTGCAAAGATTGAGTGATAAACTTTAATGGAAATGTCAACCACACTGAGACGAAGTATGACAGGATGACTAATGCAATGAAGATCAGCGCAAAAATGTTCAAAATATTGGCAACGATATCGATTTGGACTCTTTCCATCGAAAATCCGCTTTGAAAGAAGGGTATACCCAGTATTCCCACTAGCTTTCCGCTGAGCGGAGCCTTCAAGGCAGCATAGGAAACGTAGAATTCAAGGGAACCAATGTGTTCAGTTTCAATAATAATATTCTGACCTTCCCGGATAAGTTGCAACGCATGCGCGTTGATGTAGGTAGAGACCAGTTCATTCTCAAAAATCTGTGGTTGGCTTGTAGCCAATAACTCACCCCTCGACGTAAAGACATTTGCATCCAGATTGGTGAGCTTGGCCAGATCGGTAAGTTGATTCTGGAAACTGACAATATTTTCACCACGGCCATTCAGGTAATCGTCAAGTTGCGCTGAAAGCTGGCCGCTGAAGGTCTCCGCTTTGCTCAGGTATTCATTGTTCAGTTGATTCTGGGAAGATTGACTCGTGAGCTTAAGTGTTGTAATGCTCACAAGGATCAAAGGCAAAAAGAAAGCAAGGTTCAACAACAGTTGTATGCGGGCAGAAAAGTAAAGCTTCTCCCCGACGAAATAATTAATGATTCCCTGTATCAGCAGAAAGAAAAGAATAATGCTGAGACCTAAGACGAGAAAAAATGAAAAATTTGCCAGCGCAAACATATCCGACTGCAACTGCGATGAAACAATGGCAATGCGATTATTTTGATCTTCCTGCGCTATATGAAGGTACCCGCCAGCCTCCAGACCATTGCGATATAAAGCAGGGTTCCCCAGCCATTGCCGTCCGAACGAGAGATCGTAATTGAATTTTCCGGAACTGTACAGCACCGTAGTGTCAGCATACACTGCGTAGCTGATATCTTCCGCATTGTAGAAGTGTTCAAAGCTTCTGTCGACGAGCAGTTCCGGATATACGTTTTCCGGTATAACCTTCTTTAGTGAAAGCTCCAGCATTACATAAGCCGCCGTAAAGCCACTTCGGACAAGAGGAATCTTTACAAGATATTTTTGTGCCACGTCACGGGCAGGGCTTGGAACAAAATAAACGCCTTCATAGGAAGTCCGGTAAGCATCCTGATCATAGCTTCCTGCAAAATCGGACAAAGACACTGTTGTCCTGTTGTTCAATGGTTCTCCCGTCGCAGCGAACAGCGAGATTTCAACATCATACTTGTTAAAATAGGAAGGAAGAAACACCTGCCTGATCTTCTGTCTGATGGCGTCGCGACTCAAGAAAGGTATGTTGATTCTTGTTTGAATGAAGACGTCATTCGCAATTTTAGTGGCTGTTTCCCGTAGCAGATATTCGCCAAAAATATCCCGGTCTATGAGAAAGTTATCTGCAAATCTGAATTGATTATCCACACGCTCCTGCATGCTAAAGCTGCGGATAGCATATGCGCCGTTAGCCGATTGAAAAGAAATGGCAATGAACAGGTACGAAAAAGTTGCAAAGGTCAGGCGCCTTAATCCTGCGTATAACTTGAGAAAGTAAACGAGAAAGAAATAGAATGTTCCCAACAGCAAGGTCGACTCATATTCCTGGTCGGTAACGGTATTTACAACGGCAAAAATTACTACAGCGACAAAGAAACAAAAAATTATCCGCACCCTGTTGCCATCAGCGATCAGCAGTCGCAGGAACGTATGCGCAAAAAGAAAAGAGCAAACACCCGCTAAAAGCACGATAACAATTGCTGTCCAGCGGATACCATCGAACTTAAGGGATTGCGAGATATCCAGAATGATAGCGGAGTTATTATAAAGGGTTTGAATCGCGACGTATGGAAAAAGTGCCGCAAAAAGTATACACACGCCTGACAGAACAGAGATCACCCAGGATACCCAGCTCTTAAAATAAAGAAATTGAAAAATTCTAAAACGCTGATAATTCTTGAATAGATACAGGCATATGATAAGTACAGCAAGTTCATTTAATACCAAATCACCCAAAGACGCATTTACGGTTGATGAAGCGAATACCTGGGGATTACGCCGCGCGAGTTCGTCGTCACGGTGCTGAAGGCCGAGTTCCGCATGACCGAGGATCAGGCGCACAAG
>JANNPM010000027.1:0-1843 GCA_031400145.1 Chryseolinea sp.
ACTCAGGATAACCCGGCAACATCAATATCCTTTTTAAAAGGATTCAATGTTGCGAAGAGCGCTCCTATAATTGACATCGGTGGTGGAGAGAGCAAACTGGTAGATTACCTTTTGAATGAAGGGTATACCGATATCACCGTGCTGGACATTCAGAAAAAGCACTTAAGCGTGCTAAAACAAGATTGGGTGACAATGCTTTAAAAGTTAATTGGATTGTATCAGACATCACTGACTTCGTCCCGACACGTCAATATGCAATCTGGCATGATCGCGCAACGTTTCATTTTCTAACTGAGGAGTCGCAGATCGAAAAATATGTGTCTATCGCATCCGGCAATCTTACAGGTGATGGCTTTATGACTATAGGGACATTTTCTGAGAACGGCGCTGAGAAATGCAGCGGGCTCCAAATCAAGAAATATTCAGAAGACGTGTTAACTTCAGTACTTCAAACTGCATTTAATAAATTGAAATGCATTAAAGAAGATCACATCACTCCCTTTCAGACGGTTCAGAATTTATTGTTTTGTAGTTTTCAGAAAAAGGAAAATAGCTCGCTGTTTAGCCAATAGAAAAACTCTTGTTTCGTTGACGACCTACTAGACTTTATCTACCTTTGTCTAAGCAACGAACACCTAAAAATCTGTTTAGGGTTGTTTAGATTTTGTTACTGATACTTCGGTAATTTTTGATGGTAGTTTGTTGCGTGACCCACCTAATGTATTGACATTCTGTATTGAGCACATTTTGTATCGGGAAGTAGCTGTTTATAAACATTTATAAATCAGTGAGTTATGAGTTCGATTCACTTTCCAATCTAGTATGTGTACTGTTTATTCAAAGCACTCACCATCAGTTAATTGAAATAGAATTCAGCCTTCAAGGCATACAGTTTTTTTACACTTTTTGTTACCAGTTTGTTACTCAAAACCTAAACATCCCTAAGTGAGTAACAAATTTTCGCAAACTCAAGCGCCCCGACCCTTTCGAGTTGAATAAATCACGCTTAATCCGATTATTACCAATCATAACTTGCCATTCATCATCAATAATTTTGCTTATTTACTTGACAAATAGCAAGCAAATGGCAAAGGAATATCTTGGCGGGTTTGAAGAGTTAGTGCTGACAATGGTAGCAGTTCTTAAAGAAGAGGCTTACGGAGCAATGATTGCAGAAGAAATTCAAGGAAGGCAAAAACGCGAAGCAAATCTCAGCGGGATACATGTGACACTCTACAGATTGGAAGACAAAGGGCTAATTAAATCCACATATGGTGGTGCAACCAACGAGCGCGGAGGCAGACGCAAAAGGATATACTCAGTCACGAAGGCCGGGTTTGCAATTTTACGAATGATGAAAGAATCGCGAATGGAGCTTTGGAAGCTCATCCCTCAACTGAAAACCTCTGCACTATGAGCACGACTCCAAAATGGGCAAGTAAGCTGTTGCGCATTGTCTGTCCCGAACACTTGCTGGAAGAAATAGAAGGTGATCTTGTTCAGAAGTTCCATTTGGATACGATACAGTTTGGGTTGGCGAGAGCTAGAACACTGTTTACCTGGCGTGCGATACGATACATTCGACCTGGCATTTTGCTCAGAAATAGATTGACAAACCAACTTAATTCTCCTCTCATGTTGCGTACCCATTTCAGAGTCGCCTTTCGTCATATCGCTAAGGATAAAATATATTCAAGCCTAAACATTACTGGTCTTGCAGTCGCGACAGCCACGGCCTTCCTGATGCTTCAGTATATCAATTTCGAATTGTCGTTCGATAATTTTCATCAGAACGAGGGAAAGCTCTATAGAATCATTACCAAACAGCAGCGCGAAGGACACG
>JANNPM010000029.1:0-4088 GCA_031400145.1 Chryseolinea sp.
CGAAAAATCAATATCATTCAATCATCTCATTTATCCAGCTTATCTTTCACCACCTTATTATTCAAAAAAGACCTTACATAATCTGGCCATTTATATTTTTGTTGGTCACCATCGAGTGCTGAAGGAAAGTTCCGCAAATACCAAACAACAGCATACGAAATTGAATCATTTAACTGAAGGCCGACATACTCCCCATGCGTTTCTAGCTCTACGTATGTGGCACTTTCATTAACAAATAATTCAACTTCCCCGTGGCCCGGAGCAATTTGACCTTCAAGCAAATCAGGATAGGATTTTATAAACAGGAGATTATCCTTTCGATGGGCAATCCATCCTTGCGCCGCACCGGTGAAAAGTTTTTGCGCTGTTTGTATCTCCATAGGATTAAAATCATACCACATCACTCCGTCATGATGACGAACATGCTGCAAGTTACTTTGTGTGAGTTCTTGTGCGGTGGTGCCAGGAAAAAAAGTAGTACCATAGGGAGTTCGAATCAGCTCCCACGCCCCTACCTTTTTTTCCGTCTTACCTCCATTTCTTATCCGGTAAAGAATATGTATGGATGTATCTGGTTGAAGGGTAAATATTTTTTCAAATTGCAGCCCGCTTTTTCCCGGTAAACTCTGTATATGAAATTGCGTGCCTGATTTTGAAACTAATCGGTAAGGTTGCCCGTCCAACGCTTCATCCACCGGCCACCAGTACTGCTGTGGTGCCGGCCATAATGTTGCTCCATAATACACAGATTCGCGGTTGCTATCCAGCAAAAATTCATCCTCATTCCAACTAAATGAAACCACTCTTCCGAGGGAGATATCAACCGAAAAAATAAGAGACCCAGATTTCAAACTGCAACAGGAATCTTTTTGCTGCGCCATCAATGTGCCGCACCAACTAAAAATAAAGAGTATGATTACCCTTTTTCCTTTCATCGCTACATGCCCAAAGACGCAGCCGTGTTGATGCTGTTTACTGGTGATCTGTGATGAGATAAACCTGATATTTTTTAGCCTTTATATTAGCAGCATCTTTCGATTTCCCATTCACCAGGTTAAGAAACTTTTTCTTCTTACCCAGCGAAAAGTCTAAGTCTTTAAACACCCAGAGTACCTGTTCACCATTTTTTGAATACGAAACACCGGCTTCATCATTCAGAATTTCCTGATGATACATCTTGTCCTCCACCAGATTAAAGATTTTCAGTAAAGTGTATGCACGCGAATCCCGAATGCCCAGCTTCAGCGTTTTAGAAGGAATATCCCAGTAGACTTTCCACATTGTTCTGTAAGCAAGACCTTTGAAGAAAACATCAAATGGATTATAGCCGGCTTTGGTTAAAGCAGATTCATCAAAATCACAATAACAATCTTGCCATAGAAACAAGTTGGAAGCGCGATTCACAACATCTGGCCCTGTGCGATTGACTCCAAAAACACCCATGTCCTCGGCGCAATAGCGGTAGCCCATTTGCTGCATCTCTACAACCCATTCCAAATGTGCGTGATATTGTGTCTGGATCATTTTCGGAGGTTCTTTTTCAGGACGATACATTCCCAACGCATCCTTTTGATCTAGGGTTGCTCCGTGCCACCCACGTCCTTCAGGCCATTGTCTGAAATGAAATTTATCACTCGACATATTGAACGAGCTGTCAAGAAAAATTCCTTCGATGCCCAAAACATCGTGAAAATGTTTCCATTGTTTCATCCAGTATTTCCGAATCTCCCCATCGCGTAGATTGAGGGCACAAAAGCGCGGCGTATAATGATCAGCTTCTATGGCATTAGAAGGATTCCGTACCCACGGGGATTCGGCACGATCAATCACTTCCATAATAGATCCTTGGTATGGAATGAACTTAATTCCCTTTTCCTTTCCATCCCGATGACTGAACAACTCCGTTAAAGTTGATAAGGCTGTATTTCCCCACATTTCAACCCGCATCCCTGAATTCCTGGCTTTTTCACAAAACATCTTCAAATTGTCTTCGCCAACTGTTTCAGAAATCTTAAAGTCAATATTGCAACACATGTTTGATAGTCCCCAGGTATTCATCGCATTTTGACATTGATTGGGTATAAAGACTGTCTTTACTCCTGCCTCTATCAGCGCATCAAGACCTTCTTCCCGGTAGCTTGTAAAGTCGGGTTCTGTCCATTCCTCAATTATACCGTACGTTGAAATTCGTTCTCGCTTCATTCCAATCTGCTGGTGCAATTCGGTATGAACCATCTCTCTGACTTGCCCGTAAAAGTTTGCCCGTCCAACCCTATCCATGGATTCAGGGCACCAAAGCACTTCTACTGGATTCGTTTCAAATTCATGGGCAAGATCGTAACAATGTTCATGATAATGAATGATGTCATTCTTTTGACGCCACTTTTCGAAAAGAGAACGAATATGACTTACTTTGGTGGGCCAGGTAATCAATGTACCTGCATTTGATGACGTGAACGTGAATCCCTGTAATTGCGTCTGTAATGGATGGTATTGGAAGATATTAGGATTAGCAATACCCGGCAGATACCACTCGGTAGAATAAAACTGATTGATGTTATTAAAATCAACAATAGAATCAACAACACCATTTCTCATCCAGAACTGATTCCCAATGGCATTTCCATTAATTTCCCAGGAACTCTTATCCAGGATTCTATAAATTGGTATGCTATTACTCTTGTACTTATATTGGTAGCTTAATCCGGTCAGATTGTAACGGCCAATTTTACGCGCGACCGGATATATGATAAGTTCGATCTGAGTACCGGGATCTTCAAACGGAGGCTCTATCCAATCCGAAAGATTTTGCCTGTTACGCACAGTATGAAGCATCCACTCCATCGTATTTCTGTGCTGAACTTTAGCTTTAAAATTTATGCGTATCTCATGAGTGGCTACTTTTTTATCAGCAATACTATAGTCGATCAATTGCATTCCATCGGGATTAGTTATCTCAACAAACATGGGTCTCGCAGGATTTCTAAGCAAGGTATTCTTTATTGCTACGCCTCCGATACCTAAGAATGAATCGGATGAGAACAACAGATCAATGGTAACGTCCTCTCCTAATTGAAGCTTCTCAAGCGAATTACTTTTTCCTTTTGCTATTTTCCCTTCAGGTAAGGAGGAGGAAAAAAAACCTAACGATCCAATCCCAACGCTGTTTAAAAATTCTCTCCGTTTTGGCATCTACATCAAGTTAAATATGACTGTGTATTTCACAACCATGTAAGCAATGACAGATTTTACCACAGACATACTTACGCGATTATGATATTTATAATCATTTTTCCACGCCCGCTTACTGATAGTTTCTGACCTAAAGATTGCTAAAAAGTCACCGTAACCTATCGGAGCCTTTCTCCTTATGGATCGGATCAGTTCTTAACGATCCTTTTGTGAGAAATCCTTCCCTGGCTCCTTATTTCCAGAACATACATCCCATCGACTAATTTGCTTACGTCAATTTCTTTCTCAGGTTCCAGCGGAGTAAACTGAAGTTCCCTCTGTATTACAGTTCCTCCCATTAGCGTATAGATTTCGACCGAAGCATTTCCGGCAAGTTGGGATTTAATTTTTAACTTATCTTTTGCGGGTATTGGATAGACTGCAATTTCTTCCAGGAGTTCATCTTGCGCCGCCAGCACAACTTCCGGTGCTGGTAGTATTCGAGAGGCAGGGATCGGTTCTTCGATATTGCCATCAGGTAAACTCCATCTTACCGCGAGATTGTCTCCACCGGAACCTTCTTTATGCAAAGCCTCAATATAATACTGTTGATCCGCGACTAAATCAACGGGGATTGATACTTGCTCTTGATACTTATCCCATTCTCGGCTATTCGTCCAATCTGGCACTAAAGCTATATTGACCTTTTTTTCCGGATCTATATCCGTACTCAGCCAAAGCTCTGACCGATCGTCGCTTGAGATCCAAAATGTATACGCACCTGTCTGTGGCGCTGTGATATAACCGTAATATCGTGCACCATAATTATCTGCAATGTCTATCGGCCCTTCAAATCCTTCGGTGATGTAGGATACTTCGTCCGGACTATCGGGATAGGTAGTCAGGTTTGTCAAGTC
>JANNPM010000041.1:0-3385 GCA_031400145.1 Chryseolinea sp.
CTAGTGACTTACCGGTATCCGACGAGTTGTCCGCTGTTGTGCCCACGCGCTACCGGTTTGGCGGAACCGTACTGTCAATGTTTTCGATAATTGCCCAATTCAGCATACTTCAACAATTCCATAAAAAGGGTCTGCTTTATAAAGGATATACGATCCAGCCTTACTCTCCCTCCGATGGAACTGGCTTAAGCTCGCATGAGTTGAATCAGCCTGGTTGTTACAGGGAGGTAAAGGATACGTCGGTCGTGGGTCAGTTCAAAGTGATTCGCGAAGCGTCATCTGAGTTTCTTTTTCAGCATTCCCCGCACGACGTATACATTCTGGCGTGGACAACTACACCCTGGACGTTGCCCTCGAATACGTCGCTTGTGGTTGGTGAAAAGATTCGCTACGTGCTTGTCGATAGCTTTAATCCCTACACCTTTAAACCTATTTGCGTTATCCTCGCGAAAGACCCGCTCAGTAAATACTTTCCCGAACGCAGCAAAGATATTCGCCCGGAGAACTATAAGCCCGGCGACAAAGTAATTCCCTTCAAAGTGTTACAGGAATTTTCCGGTAAACAACTTGTCGGTCTTCGTTACGAACAACTGATGCCCTATGTGAAACCACTGTATGATCTTGAAAAAGCCTTTCAGGTTGTTGCGGGCGATTTTGTGACGACTGATGACGGTACGGGCATTGTACACTCCTCTCCTACATTTGGTGCGGATGATTTCCGGATATCGAAGCAATATGGTATCCCGCCGATGACTGTTCGCGACGAAGGAGGAAACGAGGTACCCACGGTAGACAGGAAGGGTAAATTCGTCTCCACGATAGGCGAAGCGCTCAAAGAAAGCGTGGCGCAATATAAGATCAAGACGCATAAGCCGCTCGGCGCAGATGATTTCTATGTGAAAAATTACACCGACGAAGATGAAAGTCATCCGGATTATAAGAATACGGATGTGATCATCTCAATCATATTGAAAGAGCAGAACAAAGCCTTCAAAGTTGAAAAGTACGAGCATACCTATCCGCATTCATGGCGGACGGACAAGCCTGTGTTGTATTATCCGTTGGACGCGTGGTTTATCAGGACAACTGCGCTGAAGGATAGAATGGTTGAATTGAACAAGACCATCAACTGGAAGCCAGAGTCGACCGGTACCGGAAGATTCGGTAACTGGCTGGAAAATCTCGTGGACTGGAACTTATCGCGGTCACGCTACTGGGGAACACCTTTGCCCATCTGGAGAACTAAAGATGGCCGCACGGAGATCTGTATTGGCTCGTTTCAAGAACTAAAAGCGGCGGTTTCTAAATCGGTAAAGGCCGGACTTATGCCCTCCTTGCTACCGGAAGACTTTGATCTGCATCGCCCGTATGTCGATGACGTGATATTGGTAAGCGATTCAGGAGAGGCAATGTACCGCGAACCCGATCTGATCGACGTGTGGTTCGATTCTGGCGCGATGCCCTATGCGCAATGGCATTACCCGTTTGAGAATAAAGAGCTCTTTTCAGAAAGCTTTCCAGCAGATTTCATCGCAGAAGGCGTAGATCAGACTCGGGGATGGTTCTTCACATTACACGCCATCGCGGTGTTGCTGTTTGATAGCGTGGCATTCCGCAATGTTATCTCTAACGGCCTCGTGTTGGACAAGAATGGCAATAAGATGGCCAAGAGGAAGGGTAATGTAGTCAATCCTTACGAAGCACTTAATCAGTACGGGCCCGACCCGGTAAGGTGGTACATGATGGAAAATTCCGCGCCATGGGATAATTTAAAATTTGATTTTGAAGGCATCGTTGAAGTACAACGCAGATTTTTCGGCACCCTGCAAAATACCTATTCATTCTTTGCGCTTTATGCCAACATCGACGGCTTTTTAAAAGACGAAATGCACCTGGTGCCCGACGATCAGTTGAGTACCCTTGATCGTTGGATCATCTCAAAGCTCCAATTGGTGATCATCGATGTGAGCAGGGCCTATGAGGATTATGAACCCACTAAGGCGGCCCGCATCCTTCAGGAATTTGTTAACGATCACCTTTCCAACTGGTACGTGCGGCTTAACAGGAAGCGATTCTGGAAGGGAGAAAAGTCAACGGACAAACAGGCTGCCTATGAAACGTTGTATGAATGTTTGATGGTAACCGCTCAACTGATGTCGCCGATTGCACCATTCTATGCCGACTGGCTGTATAAAAGCCTTTCCGATAATATCAGGACCAAGGCTGTTGCTCATCAGACGCCCTTGCGGCATATTTCTGTACATCTGACGGATCTGGTACAGTCACAGGAATCGCGAATAAATTCAACCCTGGAGCAGGCAATGGATTATGCACAACGCACATGCTCCCTGGTTCACTCCATTCGCAAGAACAGCAAGATCAAGGTGAGAACGCCGCTGCAGAAAATTCTGTTGCCGGTCATCGACCAGTCATTTGCGGCCCGCATCCGAACTGTCGAAGAGATAATTCTTGCCGAAGTCAACGTTAAGGCTATACATTACATGGAAGATACTTCCGATATTGTAGTCAAGAAAGTAAAACCGAACTTTCCCAAGCTTGGCAAACAGTATGGACCTAAAATGAAGGAGGTGGCTGCTGTCATATTGGCGCTGGCCAAAGAGGAGATCACGGTCCTGGAAAAACACGGTACTTTGTCAAAAGGTGGTTTTGACCTTGTCTTGCAGGATGTATTGATATCGTCAGAAGACATTCCTGGCTGGTCAGTAGCCAGTGACGGTGCATTGACCGTTGCGTTGGATATAACAATCACACCAGCGTTAAGGAAAGAGGGCATTGCGCGTGACTTTGTGAACCGGGTTCAAAACCTCCGGAAAGAAATGGGCATGGAGGTACTGGACAAAATTCAGATAGCCGTTGAACGTGACGCGGAAGTTATAAATGAAGCGCTGACTGAATTCAGCACTTACATTCAGACAGAGACACAGGCGATTGATCTGGCCATTATACCAACCGTAACTGATGCGGTCTCCGTTGAAATGGATGATGCTGTTTTGAAAGTAAAAATTAATGTGAAGAAGTGAATGTCCTGTTATGTTGGAACAGACAGCGCTGTAACACGGGTTAAATGAAGATATATAAATATTTTTTTCTTGCCATTGCTGTGATCCTTCTCGATCAGACAACCAAGTTGCTGGTTCATGATAACATGTTCCTGCATCAGGAGATCACCGTAATTGGCAACGAGCAATACGGTTTCAAGCTTCATTATCTTCTCAATCCCGGTATGGCCTTCGGCATCCGGTGGAACAACGAGTTTGGCAAGCTGGCCTTCGGTCTTGAGCTCCTGAACGGCGTCGTTGATCATCGTGTTGAGCTGCGCGACCAGGTCGGCGGAAAGTTTCTTCGGACCCCAGACGCCGTACCA
>JANNPM010000177.1:0-9389 GCA_031400145.1 Chryseolinea sp.
ATTTTTGAATCCTAAAATTATATCATTTCTTTGCCCAACAAAGTTGTGCACTTTGGTTGCCATTTTCTGTGCACTTTGGTTGCCGAATGTTGTGCACTCCTAATTGCCAAAAACTGTGCATTCCTGATTACCGATTACACCTTGATGTAGCGCCATGATTAATGTAAAAATATCATCGAGATTAGTCAGGCTTTTGGAACCAGATTTATATTAATGCACAAACTTACATGACCTAGAAATTTTGGCGTTTCAGTTCTCGAGCCCACTGGGGAATTTTATACACAACGTTCGTTGTTTCGCCCGACTGAAAAATTTCAAAGCATCAATACGATTTAAAATTTTCTGGGGATGAAAATTGATCGAGATCTATGTTAAATATGTTAAATTAGAATTATGTAATTTTCTCTTTGGGAATATACTAAGAGAATTATTCCACCGTTAACAACTACAGAATAAGACCATGCGAAAAAAAACACTTTGCGATATTTTTTATTGGACAATGAAAATATTTTTTATGTATATTTGATTATTAACACCGTGTTGTGTGTGAGAAGGTTTGCGTGTGGAATAGGTGTTGTGTGAAATTTTAAATTCAGTTAACTCAATTGCCACTGTATGTGATTAATTGTAGCGAAGCTTTTATTCGCTTTAAAATTCCACCAAAGTTTATTGTGTTGCTTTTTAATCAAGTATGATTGAAATATTCGCATGTAATATTCCAGATCAGCTCGACAGGTATGTGTTTGCGTCATTGCTGGATGAACTACCTGAGTTCATCCAAACAAAGATTCTCAAATATCGGCGTTGGCAGGATCAGCAGGAGCATGTCTTGTCGAAGATTCTTTTGCTGATTGCTATAAGGCGATTTTCTCATCAGAGGGCTTCATTAAAGGATTTGAAATTTACAGCAACGAATCGACCGTTTCTAGATTCGCAATTTGATTTCAATATTTCACATTCTTCAGGGTGCGTTGCATGTTGTATAAGTACAGTATCGAGAGTGGGCATTGACAGTGAAAGGATACAGGAGGTCGATTTGAACGACTATCATAATCACATTCACAATGATGAACTTATCAGGATACACCACGCAACCTCGCCACCACTGGAATTTTTCCGCTATTGGACTAAGCTCGAGGCGGTTATTAAAGCTGATGGACGGGGCGTCGGGATTCCGTTGAAGGAGATTTCATTTACGCAGGATGGGAAGTGTTTTTTGTCAGGAAAAATATGGCAACTGCATCAGGTTAATCTTTTTAAAAATCATATCTCACATTTAGCCACTGAAGTTTGTGATGACTACGCAATTTCTGTTCATCTGTTTGACATCGAATCGATCAATAGAAGTTTGAACTTGCATCGCAAGTTATGAAGTGTTTTTAGTTATAAAATAACACCGTTACATATTACAGAATACCCAATATGAATCTCTATTTAAATAGCCCAAAGTGGCATGTGGTCTACACGCGTCCAAAGTGTGAACGAAAGGTTGCTTCAAGTGTTTCAGAAATGGGAATTGAGTCTTACTTGCCATTGCATAAAGTTACTAGGCAATGGAGCGATCGCGTAAAGCAAGTTGAAGTTTCTCTTTTTCCGAGTTACTTGTTTGTCAAAGTTACCGACGTAAGCCGTGCCTCACTTTTTTCAATAAAGGATATCGTCAAATTCATTTCAATCGAACGGAAACCAGTCATCGTCAGAGATAAAGAAATCGAAACCATTAAAAAGGTACTTGATAAGGATGTTGAAGTGCAAAATGATGAGTACTTCCAAAAGGGCATGAAGGTTAAAATCATTCAGGGCCAGTTCGAAGGATTGGAAGGCGTCGTTGTTCAACGAAACAGCGATACAAGATTACTGATTCGAATTGATTGCCTGATGAAAGCTTTTTCGTTTAACATTCCTGCAAATATCGTAGACCCTGTATTGGTGTAATACAAAATCATAACCCTCATCTGTTTTTGCAGTGGAATAATATTCGACGCATGCACAGAATACTGAACGCACAAGTGATCCTGCCCTTTAAATGTCATATGCTCCGATGAAAACTGTATCCTTGACTCTTTCGCAGTCAGACATTTTCTACGATCAATTGTTGCATCGTGAGGTGCCATTGTATAATATCGGTGCGCGTGTTCATATCGATGGCGAGATTGATGTCAAGGTATTTTCCTTAGCTTTTAGAACCTTTGTGCAACAGCACGATGTACTGCGCTTTATTCTCCAAGGAGACAGTACAAATCCTCATTTTGTATTTTCTGATAGTGAGTTCGAAGCACTTGAGTATATCGATTACTCAATACATGAGGATGCTCTAGCAAAAGCTGATGCATTTATTTTCGAACACTTTAAGAGACCGTTCGATCTTGTTTCGGGCAATCCGTTATTCACACTCACACTGATTAAGGTCAGCCACAGAAAGTTTATTTTATACTCCAAATATCATCATATTATTACAGATGGATGGGGAACATCACTTTTGTTTCAAAGATTGGTGAAAAATTATAATGAGCTGGAGTCATTGGGTGAAATAAAAAGTACCTATCCTTTCCAGTATGCTGACTTTTGGAAAAGTGATATTGCTTATTACAATTCGGAGAGCTTTCAGGCAGATAGAGCATATTGGAACGAAAAATTTCGTGTGCTTCCCGAACCGCTATTCGGCAAAATAGAGAAAACTGTTATCGAGCAGCAAAGCGATCGACATGTCACATATATTCCCCGATCGTTGTTTAACGCAGTAGCTGCGATGGCCAATGATTTAAATGTATCTACTTTTCATATTATACTGGGCGTGTTATATGTTTATCTAGGAAGATGCAACAATAATAATTCGTTTGCTGTAGGGCTTCCGGTGCTAAATAGAGGCACTGCCTCCCTCAAGAAGACTGTGGGATTGTTTATGGGTATAACACCTTTTCTGATGGATTTTAGTTTTGAAATACCTTTTTCTGAACTTGTGAGCGCTATCAAAATCGGTCTGCGAAACGATTATCGTCATCAGCGATTTCCTATAGGAAAAATTGTTCAGGATCTCGCGATTCACCAAGATCGTGAGAAACTATTCAACGTTTCGCTTTCATATGAAAAGCACGATTATGCCTATCATTTTAACCGAACACACGCAACTGTGGACCCTTTGACGCACGGTGCCGAACGTCTAGCGTTGGCTATTTATGTCAGGGAGTTTGATGATTCTGAAGATGTTAAAGTCGATTTTGATTATCACAAAAAATACTTCTGTAAAAGAACCATTGCGCAACTTGCTTCACACTTTAATCATTTACTTTCAACAGTCATCAACAGTCCTGGTATGAAGGTTTGTGAACTGAATTTGTTACCACCGTCCGATATGGAATTCCAGCTGAGTGTATTTAACAACACTGCTTTGGAGTATAATAAGGAGTATTGCATTCATGATTGCGTTGATGCTAAGGTCTACTCTAACCCTGAGAAGGTTGCGGTGTATGATGACCGTAAATCGTATTCCTATTCGGCATTGAAGTTAATCACTGATAGAATTGCATTCGCCCTTGAAAAGCGATTAAGATTGGACAAATCCCCTGTTGCGATTCTGATGGATCGTTCTGCCGATTTGGTCCTGATGCTATTGGGAATTATGAAATCTGGTCGGGCTTATATTCCATTGGATCCGCTCTTTCCACCAGAACGTCTGAAGTATATCCTTGAGAACAGTGGAGCAAAAGTTCTTATTAGGGGTGATGATAGCTTATTTGAAATAGCAATCAATATACAGTGTATCTCGGCGACTGAGCTGCTTGTGGAAGACTGCTTCACTTCGATAAAACGCTCTTTTGGATCTGATGCAACTGCCTATATCATTTACACCTCGGGTTCGACCGGAAATCCAAAGGGCGTTGAAATTTCACATAATTCGGTGGTGAACTTTATGCAGAGCATGATGAATTCGCCTGGTATGACTCATCAGGATGTCCTTTTTTCAGTGACAACCTATTCATTCGATATATCAGTGCTTGAATTTTTTCTGCCAATTATGTGCGGGGGAACAGTGTACGTCGCCACCAGTAACATTTTGTCAGAACCTCGAAGAATTGTCCAGAAGTTAAGAGAGATTAGTCCAACTGTGATTCAGGCAACGCCAAGTTTTTTTCAGATGTTATTTGATGCTGGTTGGACTGGAAGTTCAAATCTTGAAGTCCTTTGCGGGGGTGACGTGCTCGGAGCGCAGCTAGGGATGAGGTTATTAAAGAGCACCTCACAATTATGGAACATGTATGGGCCTACGGAAACGACCATATGGTCGTCTACGAAAAGGATCATGACGGCCAGTGACGTTTCGAACATAGGTAAGCCCATTGGCAATACCGACATTTTCATTTTAGACCAATCGTTTAACCTAGTGCCTATAGGAGTGGCAGGTGAAATTTTTATAGGTGGAGATGGATTGGCAAAGAGCTACTTTAAACGCCCAGATCTTACGAATGAACGCTTTATAGCAAATCCATTCAACGGTACAAAAAAGATATATCGCACCGGAGATGTTGGAAAATGGACCTTTGACGGTGAGATTGAGTTTCTGGGACGCGCTGACAATCAGGTGAAAGTTAGAGGGTATCGGATAGAATTAGCGGAAGTCGAGCAAAATCTAATGATGCAAACTGACGTCAAAGAAGCCGTAGTGGTTGCTAGAAAAGGAACATCGCAAGACGCATTCCTGATGGCCTTTGTAAAAACCAGGTGTAAGGAGCTCAATACGGATAAGCTATTAACATCACTTAAAAGTATTCTTCCATATTATATGCTTCCGTCAGTTGTTTTTTCTGTAGAAGACTTTCCATTGACGCCCAACAAAAAGATAGACCGCAAGGCACTTTCGCAATGGGACATCTCTGGATATTTTAAGTCGACTCGTGAGTTGAAGAATCCTAAAAATGAGATCGAGGCAAACCTATATGAAATGTGGTGCAGGGTGTTGGAACTTGAACGTTTTGATTTTTCTTGTAGCTTTTTTGAGTTGGGGGGGCATTCGTTAAAGGCAGTTCAACTAGCTGAATTAATAAATAAAAACTTCCAGACTGAAATCAAAATCCGGGATGTTTTTACCAACCCAACGATTTCTGCACTAAGCGTTGTGATAGCTAATTCCGGTAAGGCAATACCTACTCAGATCGAGAAAGTTAAAGAGCAGGAATTCTATGACGTTACGCCTTCGCAATTGGTTATGTGGCTCGCATGTCAACAACAAGATCTCCTGATTGCTTACAATATGTTCTGTGCCTATGAAGTACAAGGGCAATTTGAAAAAGCTAGATTTGAGACGGCCATACAGCTGGTAATTGACACGCATGAAATACTCCGAACAAATTTTGTTGAATCCAATGGAGTGGCTAAGCAATTAATTTGTGAAAGGGGATCCCGCAATTTCGCGATAGTAGACAAATACGTTTCCTCGGAAGCAGAGGCACGAACACTCATCAGTGAAACCATTTCTGAACCATTCAAACTTGGCTATGATTTGTTGGTTAAGGCCGCGATTATAAGAACACCAGCAAAGTTATATTTCGTTTTTGTAACACATCATTTGATCGCGGATGGTCTTTCTTTACAACACCTTATCAATAACCTAATTCAGGCGTACAACGGTCGTATGGCTTCAAGTGGCCCACGGATAAGATTTCGTGACTATACCTGTTGGCTGTTAAATCGCCTTAAAAAGAAATCCATTCAAGACCGATCTAGACAATTCTGGCTTGAACAATTAAAGGGGTTTGCCAAACATGATCTATTGAAGCGTGATGTTACCGGAGAAAAAAAAGCAGTCCAACAAATACGAGTCGGTCTGCCATTTAGTTTTTTTGAATATGTGAAAAACATATCAAGCGAAATAGAAATTTCGCCATTTAGCATATTATTATCGACCGCTAATTTAGCACTGCATCAATCGTCAGGTATGGCAGATTTCTGCGTTGGAGTACCGTTCTCCGGACGTAGTCACCCAGATATGAAAGATATGATCGGGATGTTCGTGAACACGCCTGCTTTCCGTTATCAAGCCCGTACCGATGAATCCTTGCGATCGCTTTTTAGTCGTGCGGGTAACCAAATAACATTGTTGGCAGACTATCAGGAGTACCCTTATGACTGGGTTGCTGAAGAGTTAGGTATACTAGGAAGCCCATTCGATGTCCTAGTTACTCTCCACGATTCGACCTATGAAAAACTGGATGGTTTTCAAAACCTGCAAATGAATGCAGTAAAAATAAACGCACCGTTCAGCAGACTCCCGTTAGTTTTAAGTTTTTTGCAGATGGATCACGCGTATTCATTGGAGGCGTCGTTTGATTCGTCAAGACATAGTGAAGAGTTTGTCACTGCATTTTTGGATCGGTATCTCCGCCTAATTTATGATCTATCTACGACAAACTTGGATACTCCGTCGAACGAGTTCATTTTTGATAAAGCAATATTCGAGCAACGTAGCTTAGAAGTTAAGGTCGAACTTAACTTCTAGGCACATTCACAGGATAACACGTTTAGTTCTGCTCAGCAATAAATAAAACAGAATATTATTAAAACCATTCACCCTTTCTTTAGAGCGGTGTGCATTCACTATGGAAAAGATAGCATTTCTACTAGACCCTGACCCAGGTCACATATTCCCCATTCTTGCAACGGCTCAGTCACTAGTTCAGTCTGGACAGGAAATTCATCTTTTGGGTATTTCTGACATTCAGCAATTTGTGAATGAACCTGCACTCATTTTTCATCCGGTTTTCGAAGACGTTTATCCGAAGGGCTTTATCTTGGAATACAGACGCATGCAGTCAGAAAATAGTACTCACTTTTTAAAAGACAATACTATTCCAAGACCTCACTTGGAGTCTATAATAAACGGCCAATTAGATAGGCTTTTTGTGGATTTGGATTTGGACTTGTTAATTGTCACCTACTCCCTTGCGGCGGAGGCTTTGTTGTTTCGGATAAAGTATTCGCACATTCGTCTTGTTTTCTTTACAACATGGCTACGCTACGAGAATCTTACCCCGGTTAATCAGGCATTTAGTACCATTATTAATTTGCCGGAAGTAATGCGCGAAAAAGTATTTTGCTTTGCGGGCTCAACGGATATTGAAAAGATTAGCAAGGTGCTTTCCGGTATTCCGGAAATTATTCCCTGCCCTTCTGAATTTGACTTTCCAAATAAGAAGTATCACAACACGGTCTACCACGTCGGAACGTCGGTACAAAAGTGTGGAGTAAAATCAAAGTTTGTCGATGCAATAGGTATTCCCGATACCAAGCAAATTGTGTATATGTCCTTAGGATCACAAACACCACTTTTTAAGGAAAAGGCGGAGCAAGCATTCAATGCAGTGTACAGACTTTTTGTTGAAAGCTCAGATATGAATTCATTTCTGATTTTGTCCATTGGAAATGAGTATATAAACCAGAACTTAAAATCCGTTCCTAATAAAATTGAGGTAGTTCGTTGGGCACCTCAGGTAGAAATTCTGAGCCAGGCATCGCTGATGATTACACATGGAGGACTTGGAACAATCAAGGAGTGTATCAGCTTCGAAGTGCCGATGATTGTAATCCCGATGATTTATGACCAATTCGAAAATGCTGAGCGTGTGGTGCATTTTAATCTTGGTCTCAAAATGAATGCAGACGATATATCCGTAAGAAATTTTTATAACAACATTAAAAGCTCACTGCTTAACGAATCTTTCAGGAATGGATTGGCGAAAATGAATGCTGTATTCAAAAGATACGACAATGAACTGGTCTCCGTCATTAACCGACTTGAAACCAATAACATGAACTGAGACTCTGTTTACTTATGAATAATGGAGTAGAACGGTGTTCAAGTATGTAAAAATTAGTCAAATCAATCATAACAAAAATGGAAGTGGATTTTCAAGCGAAGTTAATGCAGTCAGAAACGTATTGGCTCAATAAATTGAAGCGGGTTGAAGCTATTGATGTACTCCAAGGAAATACGTTATCTACTTTACCGATATGGGTAGCCAATGACAGACTCCGCTATTTTCAAAAACTTACTGGCGGTAAAGTTGAGGCGGCATTTTCTATATATGTCACCCTTTACGCTATTCTCATCCGGCGATATTTTCCGTCACAATCAATCTGCATTATGTCAGATAATGTTGGAGATGGATTAGATACTATGCCTTTACTTTTTATTCCAGTATTGAGTCAGAATGCAACGGTAAAAGAAAGTCTGCTGGAAGTGAAGGATGAGGTTGAGAGCACGCTGAAGCATCGGTTGCCACGTCGTAAAATGCCACAACTAAATGGGTTGAAAGATTTTGTTGCTTTTAGCCTTGTCGTTGAGAACCAGAATAATGAAGTTCCAGTAGCGGGTCTTGCGCTTATGGCAGACTCACTAACTGATGGAAGCCTGGAACTGAAAATGCGGTTCAACGAAAAATTCGTAAATGGATATTTTGCTGAACGTTTCGTTGCTCATTTTGAAAAAATGATTGTTGACTTGGAACGAAATCTTCAAATGCCTGTCCTGAACTTGCAACTGTCACTCGATTATGAAGAGAAATTACTTCTGAATAGATTCAATAACAATCTGTCAGATTTCCCAACGGAAAAGACAATAGTCGATCTTTTCGAAGAACAAGTTTACCGCGCCCCCGAACAATTGGCGATCGTGTTCAAGAATACGAGAATATCGTATGCGGAACTCAATCGGAAGGCTAACCAGCTCGCGCAATATTTGTTAAGACGCCATCGCGTATCTTCTGAAGAAATTATTGGCGTGATGTTACCAAAGTCAAGTGATGCTATCGTCGCTATGCTGGCAATTCTAAAGACTGGCGCTGCTTATTTGCCTATTGATATTCACTATCCTAAAGAAAGGATCGATTACATTATTAAGAATTCACGAATAAGACTTCTGATAACAAACGAGCCTAGCCAGTCGGAAAAAGAGGAGTACACTAATGTAAGCCTGAATGACTTCGATTATGCTGCTTTCACATCGGAGAATGTAACGATTGAAATTTCACCTCGTCAACTGGCTTATGTTATTTATACCTCTGGTTCAACGGGTGTACCCAAAGGTGTTATGATTGAACACACCAGCAACGTCAATATGTCTTTGGATCAGGTAAAAGTCTTTCAGGTAACTAAGGACGATAAGGTTGTTTGGTTTGCATCTGTATCCTTTGATGCCTCAATTTCGGAGATACTAATGGCTTTCTATGCTGGTGGCACGCTTGTTATTCCAGAGGAAGATGTAATCAAGGAAAGGTCAACTCTAGTGTCGTTCCTCAAAAAGACTCAAGCTACTGTAGTAACCTTTCCGCCAAGCTATTTAAGCCTCCTGAGTGATGATGATATTTCATCGCTACGCTGTGTTATTACTGCCGGAG
>JANNPM010000202.1:0-6861 GCA_031400145.1 Chryseolinea sp.
AGATGTAACTAGCATAGCACCGAGTGCTTCCACGCTGAACGTTTGGGCATTCCAGTACAAATACGACTCAAGGCAGAGACTAATACAGCAACGTGGCCCAGGAACACATAATGATTGGGTTTACCGCGTTTATGATACCTGGGACCGAGTTGTAGCAGAACAAGATGGAGCTCAGAGAGCAAAAAGCCCCAAAGAATGGTCGTTCGTGAAATATGACGGTTTAAATCGACCCGTCGTAACTGGCGTGCTAAAGACGACTATTGCCGATTACAACGGGATGCTGGCCGCAGTAAGTGGCGGGCGATTCGAAAGTGAAAATGTAAGTGTTATAGGCTACACCACAACTGCGACGTTTCCCATCGTCAATAGTTCAATCTCTGCGGTCGACATTTTAAAGATATCGTACTACGATGACTACAGTTTTAAGGATATATCCGGCTGGTCTGAATCCAATAGCTCATACAATCCCTCATCGGGCCTTGATTACTTGCCGGTTGTTAAAGGCTCCGTAACGGGCACAAAAACTAAAATTTTGGACCAGTTAACGTGGTTGAATACAGTAAACTATTATGATAACAAATATAATTTAGTCGAGCAGGTTTCCAGGCATCATCTTTCAGGTGTACCTGACCGCACAACCATGGTTTACAATTTCGCAGGATGGTTAACAAAGGTAACTCGAACGCATACTCATAACTCCACAACGACCAGCACGGCGTTAACAAATAGCTACGACGCTTCTGGCCGCCTCCTTAGCGTATCTCATCAAATCAATGGTGGGTCCACAGTAATTCTATCATCAAATAAATACAATGAGCTAGGACAGCTAATTGAAAAGAACCTACATTCTACGGATGACGGTAAAACGTTCCTGCAATCACTTGACTATAGATATAATGTCCGGGGCTGGCCAACCTCAATCAATAATTCCGGATTAAATAATGACGGCGTCTCTAACAACGATGCCAATGACCTGTTTGGAATGAACATTATCTACAATCAGGAGACGATCAACATCAATGGGACCAATTCCGAACCGAAATACAACGGCACCATCACCGCCGCAAAGTGGTAATCAAATGACATGAGAAATCCGCTGAAGGAAAGAGTGTACGCGTACGACTATGACTCAAAAAATAGGTTAACCAAGGGAAGGTATGCAGCAAAAAATGGAAGTGTATGGACAGACGAAGCAGGTTTGTATAACCTACAAATCGATCAATATGATGACAACGGTAATATCGTAAAGCTACAGAGGTATGGCAAGTCGGGAACCTCACCAGTTAAGATAGATGACCTGACGTATGGTTACTCCACCAATGGAAACGAGTTGACGACGGTGGAGGATTTAGCAGCTCAAGCCAGCTTCGGATATCCCAATGCCACTACGTCAATATCACCGGAGCTGCAATATGACATGAGCGGTAATGCAACTTCTGATCTTAATTCACAAATAACAGCAGTCACCTACAACTATCTGAATTTACCGACAAAAATTGTCATCGATCGGGCAGGTACTTTAAATGATTACGAGATTGGGTACTTATATGATGCGTCCGGATATGCGCTTAAAAAAACTTTGACGCGCAATGGAGTTTTAGTCAAAACCATTGATTACGTTCATGGTATTCACTATTACGACCAGCAGTTGTCGTTGATCTTCACCCCCGAGGGACGGGCATCGCCTTACAATGGAGGATTTGAATACGAGTATTTTATTAAGGATCATCTTACTAACACACGGGCCATTTTTGGGCAAGTCCACGATTCCGACGTGTACAAGGCAACGATGGAAACGGAATCCGCGGGAAAAGAAAATCTTGATTTTCAAAATCTGAGTGTTACACCAAGATATACAGGAAATAATATTACTTCACCTACCCTGGATATCCCGATTCCAGATGAATCCATCATTTTGAATGGTATCACCGGCAGCAAACCCATTGGGCCAGCGAAAATGCTGACAGTAAAGGCGGGAGATAAAGTGAACATGGAAGTCTTTTCAAGGTATACCACTTCTGTGTCGAGCAGCTCCGTCATCTCCAACCTAGTAGCCGCTGTAACCAGTGCGTATGGTATTGTGAATTCCGGCGAAACGCAAACAGCCTACCAGGCATTGAATAATAATTTACCCTCACTCTCAGGTCAGGTGCTTCGAAATACAGATGCGCCGAAAGCATATTTGTTCTATGTGCTCTTTGACAACAACCATGTCTACAAACAGTTTGGCTATGCCGCTATGGCATCGACGGCGATGGTCGTTCATCAAAAGCTCTCACTTGACGTCGTCCTTCCTTCTGATGGATTCATGTACATCTACATAGCCAATGAAAGCAATATTAGTGCGGCATCGGCTACCTATTTTGATGATTTTAAGATTGTTCACCACAAAACAACAGCAAGTCTCAGAATTACTGAGGTTAACGATTATGACCCGTTTGGATTTCTTCTGGAAGGGACACGGTTCGTAGATGTTAGCAGGACGGCCAATAACTATCTCTATCAAGGGGGCTTCTCAGAATTCGATGCCTTGGTGGGATGGAATCGATTTGAGGGAAGAGGTAATTATGATGCAAGGCTGGGAAGATGGCATTCGATCGATCCCGCTGATCAGTTTGCAAACTACACACCCTACAACGGAATGGGAAATAACCCGGTTCTGCAGGTCGATCCAAACGGGGAATGGTTAATGCTTGTAACCGCCTTAATTGGAGGTATCGGGAATGTTTACAATCACTGGGACGACATTATTGCAGCCGGAGGCACATCAGGAAGTATTATGCAAGGCATCAACTATTTCGGAGTAGGCGCAACCGCAGGGGCCATATCGGTTGTTAATCCTGTACTTGGCGCCAGCATCCTTTCAGGCGGCAATGTGGCTATCGATCTTGCGGCAGGCAGGACCCCTGACTGGCAGGGCGCGCTAACTGACTTTACTTATACCTATGTAGGAGGCAAATCCGCGCAGGCATACGAGAGAGCAACGAAAGCGATTTATGGCGAGCTCGATGTATTCTTAGCAAAGCAGGTTGAAGGAGCATTCGCCACAACCGCCAGAGTTGTTCGTACTGAAGAAAAGCTGCTCACGGAGGGGGCCGGAAAATGGGGTAAGGTGCTTGATTTCACAGCGGAGATTGAAGCACCGGCCATAAGAATGCCGACCTCTTCGCAAACCGCCCAACTCGGAAGAAAACTTGAATATTTCTTTGGTAATGCAACCGGAAACAAGCATAACATAGACCGGTCAAAGTCAATGCTTGAACGTCTTCAAAGGATTGGTATCTTTGATAATGAAACAGGAAGGAGTGTCTTAAAAGATCATTTGCAAGAGGTTCTTCAAACACCCGGAATCATCCAGACCAATGGCCGCACCCTCCGTGAATCACTTTTAATGGGGCCAAATGGCGGGGCAAAAATGCAAAGCATTTGGGAAGGAAATAAACTTATAACTGCTGAAATATTTTGAACCAGAGAGATGAAACAAGTTATTAATAACCGATTCATAAAGATTTTTAAATTCCTTTCCTCTCAGGAGCTATCGTATTTCATGCGTAATCAGAATTGTAAAGTTTATTTACCTATTCAAGATTCAGACGGAGATATTTACTACTGCTGTATTTTATGTCACTCATTGACAGGAGAAAGCCAATCTGCATTCTCGTTCACAAGTTATCAGGAGGAGGAAAACTTAAATCTATTATTTTGGGACAATAAGAAACTGTTAGTACTTGACAATGGTAAGCAAATTTACCTAATAGACGACTCGTTAACGATTCGAGCATCTTTTGAAATTACTACACCCTTGATAGGACTTTATTTAGTCGGCGATAAACTTCTTATACTTGAGGAGGCATTTTTGCGAGTTGTTGATTCACAAGGGAATGTATTGGAGTGTGAGGTTTTCGATTTAATTGAGAATTTTGACTTAGTCGGGAATACCTTATTCATACAAACCAATGAGGGAAAAAGAAAATTCGATTTACTTTAAGGCTTTCCCTGAGGTGTCTGAAGCCTGATATTACATCCACTAGAAAATAGTAATAAATAAATTCAACTGGGGGATTCGTATGAATAATACTTACAATGAATGTTGCTTCATCAAGGCGATCTATTCTAGTTTATTGATACTGCTACTCGTCTCAATCGCTAACGTGGCAACCGGCCAGTCCTCAGTCACGTTATCCACAAAGCACTTAGCGAGGATTAATAAAAAAGTAGAACCTTGGGAGAAACTTTCGCTATACAGAAAGTATTTCAGCAAGGACAGTGTTAAATGGGTTAAAGCTCAAGCAAAGAGCTGGAGGCACAAGTTTGATAGCTTGAACGATGCTATCTCTGATTCGCAAACTTCATTAAAAAAAATTGAGAAGTCACTTGAGAAGGGAGCTGGCTTGAAAGTTACTGAAAGAATCTATCGCCCATGGGCAACACATCAAGCTAACTTGACTCTTAGCTTCATAAAGCACCACAATTTACAGGTTAGCCCAAAGGCGCGGCAGATGATATATAACTATTTTTATCATTATTTTCTCCAGTCCAGCAGTAAACCGCAAGTGTTGCATGAACTGCACTCCAAATTCCCACAAATGCAATTTCCGAAAACGCTGACGAACCAAATCAGCCAATTTCAGGCGTTAAGCAGTTCTGGTATTAGGCCAGAATTGGTACGCAAATTTGAAAGCATTGTGCTACCGGATGTCACTTCGTGGTCAAAAAAAATAGAAAGTGTTAAGCATCCTAGTTCACGTTTAACAGAGATCCAGGAATCATTCAAGGCGCGAGTTGAGCAAGAAGCGATGGCCCACGCACCACTGAAAGGCGTCGGGGATCAACTGGCCGAACGACGCAAACTAGAAAGAATGAAGGAGGATTATGAGCAAAAGGTAGTTGCTCTCGGGGATTCAGCAAACATCAGAAATCAGGCAAGAGAAAAGGCCGAAGAATTGGCAATGAAATATTTGTCCGAAAATCCCGCTTTGCTACAAGGGGTTCAAAGGAAAATGTCCATTTTAATGAAAAAATATTCTGTCGTACCTAATTCAAATGATTTGAGCACAGCAGTGAAACGGACGTCTCTAAAAGGACGAACATTGCTGGAAAGATTACAGATTGGCGGCAATTTCCAAGTGATAAGCTTGCAGCCGATATCTATTGATTTTTCTCCCCAGCTCGGATACAAGTTCAATTCACGCTTTGTAGTTGGTGCCGGAGGTCTTTATCGAAAAACATTCAGCGATAGTCTTAAGTCAATTGCGGCAGACGTTATTGGATACAAGGCTTTTACCAACTATCAATTCGGTTCGCTATTTCTTTCAGGGGAATTTGGAAGGAACTCACCTGCTCCTAAAGTCGAGGAGAGCGCCAAACGACTTTGGGAAAATTCAATGGTTATTGGCATTGGGAGAAGTTTCCATATTACACCAAAGATAGAAATGCTGTTAATGGGAGGGTATAATCTTCTCTACGATCACAAAGATACCGTGTATCCAAGGCCTTGGGTAATACGCGTAGGATTTCGGTCATCTGAATTAGCATTCCTTAACAAAAATCGGGTTGTACCCAATCTTCCGAATTAATCCAACAGCGCCGTTCGTTTACACCACAATTGCATCGGAGCATGAATTGCATCGGAGCATGAAAATGGTCCTAACCGATAGTTGCAATACTGTCATTTAAGACAATTGCATTCTTCCCATGTAAGATTTCCTAAGCTTGTACTATCATCGAACGGAAAATGAGTGTATTCAACGTCCATTACAGACCGTTCACCGAAAAATTCCGGAAAGGTCATGTAATAAAATACCTGACAATCAATTATTTTAATTTAGTGGCACTCTTTACATTTGTTCGTATCGCGCTTCTAAAACTCTGTTGGAAAATCGTGTTGTAAAAAGTTTGCGCGGCTATTAAGTGAGTTTCGTGCGCCAATCGTATTGGCAAAAATAATTTTAGAAATCTTAAAACATTAAACGCCCTTTGTGACACGAGGGCGGTACTTCGGCATGTGTATCGCCCCTGCGGACAACACCCATTAATTTTTGAATTAGCAATCTTTATAAAAGAAAGTGCGCATAATAGTTATCTCTGTGCGCGCCGTTCTTGCAACACGGTCTGTTTTCTTATGGTCAATGGAATTTGACCGGACGGGGAAAGCTTGCCTAAAAGTTCTCACGATAGCATCGATTCCCGGAGCTATCGAGTTAGATAAGGTCAGCGGATTGATTACAGGTCACCATCAAAAAATTTAACCCTTATAACCAAATGAAAAAATTTATTACTGGAATTTTTGTACTGATTGCTACAAGTGGATTTTCGCAAACCTTATTCACACCCGGCGGCACTATAGGTTCCACGTCCAATGGTAATGTGGGGATAGGTGTTGCGACTCCGCAATCAAAGTTGGAAGTACGTCATCCAACGCCAACGTTCCGTCTATCTGACCTTGATACCCGTTACCTTGAAATTTCTCAGGACGGCAACGGCCAGCCATCTGGAAAATCAGTTACTAATGCCCACGCTGGCTCCCGCCAGTTTAAGATAACAGGATTTTCCCAGGATCCCAGTGGTCAAGGAAGTACAGGCAGGGACCTTGTTCATTTTGATGGATATCATCTCTTACTTTTAAAAGATAATGGTGGAAATGTCGGCATTGGTACCGCCTTCCCTTCTGAAAAGCTCCACGTAGCAGGCAATGTTGCTATTGGGGATCCGGGCGCCAGTACAGCCCCATCATACTACATATATATGCCCGGCGGTGCGAGTACTGTAAATGGAGGAAATGGAAGGAATCTCGTGATTTATGCTGGCTCTTCTGACAACGGGTACAACAAGATTGGCGGCTCGGTCTATATCAGGGCTGGG
>JANNPM010000203.1:0-33620 GCA_031400145.1 Chryseolinea sp.
GGACGATCATGAAGTGCGGAATAACTTTGCCGGGCCTTTTGACAGCCAGATGCCTGCGGCAGAGAGCAGCGATGGGATCGGAGCGAATTCATTGCTAATCTTCTTATCTGAAAGAATGATGATCTTCTTGCCGGCCTTAACGGCTTTTTCAGCCTCAGCGCTTATCCGGTTCAGGCTTTCTTCCAGACGCCCCGGCTCGCCATCAGCCTTAAAGACACATTGGATCACCGCGCATTCAAAAGCCTGATCCTGCAGGTGCTTGAATTTTTCCAGATCGGAATTCAATAACACCGGCTGTGAAATGTGAATCTGCCGTGTGTGCTCCGGAGTTTCACTCAGGACATTTAAGCTTGAGCCCACACGCGTAAATAACGACATGACCAACCGTTCACGGATCGGATCGATCGGCGGGTTACTTACCTGAGCAAAATGTTGTTTAAAATAATTTGAAAGATGACGACTTTCCTTCGACAGGATAGCAGGAGGTGTATCATCTCCCATCGAGCCGATTGCCTCATAACCTTTTTCGGCCATTGGAAGGATTAACATCCGGATGTCTTCCGCGCTATATCCGTAGGCATTCTGCCGCTTAATCAGTGTCTTTTCATCAAAGCTTGTTTCAAGCCATTCATGCTCCGGTTCAAGCCGTAGCTTAAGACGATTTTGAATGATCCAGTTATAATAAGATTTACCTTCGTATACAGATCGCTTTACTTTCTCATCGTCAAGCACCTTGCCTTGAACCAGGTCAACCATAAGCATCTTGCCTGGTGTGATGCGACCTTTCTCGATAACGTCTTTCGGGTCAACGGGTAGAGCACCCGCCTCTGACGCTGCAATCACGCGGCCCGAGCGCGTTATACAATAACGCAACGGTCGCAGGCCATTACGATCCAGCGTAGCGCCTATTCTTGAACCATCGGTAAACACCAGCGCCGCAGGGCCGTCCCAGGGCTCCATCATTGAAGCATGGTATTTATAAAATGCTTTGCGATGTGGATCCATGAGTTTGTTGTCTTGCCATGCCTCTGGCACAAGCATCATCAACACGTGGGGAAGAGGCCTGCCGGAGAGAACCAGCATCTCTACAAGTGCGTCCAGATTAGCGGAATCAGATCCCTCGGGGCTGGTGATGGGCAAAAGCAATTTTAGTTCGTCGTCCGTGAACAATGTCGATTTGAACAAGGCTTCCTTAGACTTCATCTTGTTCACGTTGCCGCGAATTGTATTGATCTCACCGTTATGGGCGATATATCTGAAGGGCTGTGACAGCTTCCAGTTTGGAAATGTGTTGGTCGAAAACCTTGAGTGAACAAGTGCCAGCGCAGTCTTGACGCGTGAATCCTGAAGGTCGTCAAAATATGCCCGCAGCTGCTCCGTTCTTAATTGTCCTTTATAGATGATGGTCTTAGCCGAGAAGCTTGTGATGTAGAATTCCTTGTTGCTACTGCGTCCGTCCCGGGCGATGGTGTGTGATGTGTAATTTCGCAGCACAAACAGCTTCCGCTCGAATGCGCCATCTACCAGCGTTTCATCCTTTCCTTTTACAAAGACCTGTTCGATCAACGGCTCTATCTCCGCAGCGCCAGGTCCCGGGACGCTATGATCGACCGGCACTACGCGGTACCCCAACAATTCCAATCCCAGTTCCTTGATATTTTTACGAAGCACCTCGCGGCACGCATTCATAATCTTCTTGTCACGTGGAAAGAACACCATACCCACACCATACTTTCCGGCCGCCGGCAGTTCAAATCCTAGCCGTGCGCACTCTTCAACAAAAAAATCGTGCGGTATCTGAATGAGGACACCGGCACCATCCCCCGTCTTCGGACTGCTTCCTTTCCCGCCACGGTGTTCCATGTTCTCTAGCATGGAGAGTGCGTCGCGAAGATTTTGATTGGTTTTTGCGCCGTTTATGTTCGCCACAAAACCGATACCGCATGCATCATGTTCCAATTCAGGGATGTATAACCCAGGGTTGGTCTTTTCTTTCATCATCTGGTTGTTTAACTTAACGAAATGCCACGCTCAGGGCAGAACGGGGTTTTGAATTTACCAAACTAACAGAAGGAAATTCCGCATATATCGTCGTTTGACGGAATTTTTTGAATCTTTTCAGAAATTATTCAACGAGATTTAAAATTACTAAACGCGTCAACGATTGCAGCACTTGTTTTTTTGAAGCAAAAAAATAATTGCATGTCGCAAGCTATCAGCTTCAATTCAGCGTGAGGCCTGCGCCTTTTGACACTCCTACATAATACTAAGTTAGCTCAAATTTTCGTGGCCCGGATCATTTCTTTTTTTCCGGGTGGACCGGGAAGGGTTTCGACGATCATCTGCAGTGAACGGAGATCTCGTTTTACCTGACCCTTCGCACAATACGTTACAAGCACGGCGCCTGGCTTCATCGCGTGTTCAACTTTTTGAAGAATTGATAGGGACCACATTTCCGGTTGCTTTCCGGGTGCGAAGGCATCAAAAAATATCACATCGAACGATGCTTCATCAAGTTCCACATCTGGGAGACGCGCGCTTATCTTTTTTAATCTGAACTGTGCATCAACCTGATGTTCTGTGTTCCACGGAAGCCGATGTAAATTAAAAAATTCGTCTCTGCGGGTAGGCTCAGCGTAGTTCAACACAGACCAGATGTCCTCGCTCAGCGGAAAGGCCTCGACGGACACATAGTCGACGTTACAATTTACATGCTGTGCGTGTTGAAAAGTAAGCCATGTGTTTAAGCCGGTCCCAAATCCAACCTCAAATATCCTTAATGATCCAATTTTATTCGATGCAAGCCAGCATTGAAGGCCACTTTGAATAAAAACATGCATAGATTCCTGGATCGCGCCGTGAACAGAATGATAGGTCTCCTGCATGGATTCATTCAGCAGTGAATGCGAGCCGTCTGCTGTGGTAATGATCTTCATCGCAGATCTTGTAGTTGCTGGATCAACACCACCGCATACGCACAAACACCCTCCTCCCTGCCGACGTAGCCTAGTTGTTCATTTGTCGTCGCCTTGATGGATACATCGTCGACGCTGATGTTCATCAACGGTGCAAGTACACTTTTCATTTCCGGAATATGCGGATTGATCTTAGGTTTTTCAAGGCAGACGGTACAGTCAACATTTCCAATCGACCAGCCTTTCGAAAGTACCAGCGCTGACACTTCCTTTAGAAAGAACTTGCTGTCCATCCCTTTCCAGCGGTTGTCTGTATTTGAAAAGTGAAATCCAATATCCCGCAGGTTGGCGGCGCCCAGGAGGGCATCGCATATCGCATGTATCAGCACGTCGGCGTCTGAGTGCCCGACAGCTCCCTTGGCCACATCCTTAAGCAGCATACCGCCGAGATAAAACTTCCTGTTCGCCTCAAGGACATGAACATCGAAACCCATTCCAACCCTGATCTTCATTCTTCTGCTAAGGCGCGCCCAGCTGATGGTCAGTTTCTGCCTGGTAATAAAGTGTGCTTGAATTCTCTTCAGTAAGAATCTGTTTTGCGACACGCTGAATGTCCCGGGTGGTTGTGGCGTTTATAAGATCGCTTTCTTCATTCACCAGGTCTGCATTGCCTGAAAGCTTCGCGAAAGCCAGATTCATCGCGCGGTTCATCAATTCCACTTCGCCAAACTCAAGGGTGGCTTCTGCCTGATTCTTCACTTTTTCGAGTTCGTCATCCTCCACGCCATCAGTGACCAGCTTTTCAAGAACCGCGTTCACGGCCTTCTCGGCATCCGGCAGGGTTATATCCTGATTTACGCGCCCGCTGATTACCAGTAATCCAGGATCGACCGTTCCGGTTATGAAAGATGAGATGGACGTAAATATCTCCCGCTCCTTGACCAGCTCCTGGTAAAGCCTGCTGGACTGACCACGACTTAAAATATCGTTTAACAAATCAATTGCATAATAATCCTTTTCAAAACGCCCGGGCGTATGATATGCTCTGTAAAACGCGCTGGCCGGCACTTTGGCTTTCACTTCGAGAAAACGGCGCGTCGTCTGCTTTGGCTCGACGGGGAGGCTTCGCGCTTTTATTCCCGTCGGAATAGGTCCAAACCATTTCTCTGAAAGTTTTTTCACCTGCGGCAACGTGACATTTCCTGCAATGACCATGATGGCATTATTGGGAGTATAGTATCGAAAGAAAAATTCTTTAACATCATCCAGTGTAGCTTCTTCGATGTGCGCGATTTCTTTTCCGATCGTTGCCCATTGATACGGATGAACCTTATAAGCAAGCGGACGAAGCTTCAGCCAAACGTCGCCATAAGGCTGGCTCAAATACCGTTGCTTAAATTCTTCCACGACTACCTTTCGCTGAACTTCGAGGACCTTCGGATCGAAGGACAGGCTAAGCATTCTGTCGCTTTCCAGCCAGAAGGCCGTTTCTATGTTGGACGCCGGAACGGTCAGATAATAGTTTGTGATGTCAGTGTTGGTAAAGGCGTTATTCTCCCCGCCTACCAACTGCAGCGGTTCGTCATAGCTGGGAATATTTTTAGAACCACCAAACATGAGGTGCTCGAACAAGTGCGCAAAGCCGGTTTTATCAGCGCTTTCATCGCGGCTGCCCACATCATATAAAATGTTCATGACAGCAATCTGCACGGACGGATCTTCGTGAACTATTACCTGTAAACCATTTTCCAGAACAAACTCTTTAAACAAAATCATGAAATGCAGCGTGAAAAGTGGGCCGCGCGGGGCTAAAGTATTCACTTTTCGCTTAACTTTTCACTTTTCGTTACTCACTTTTCACTGATTTCATGGTACATACCGATCAAACGCTACTTGACCTCTACACCGCTTTACTCAGGCCGCGCATGATCGAGGAGAAGATGCTGATACTGTTAAGGCAGAACAAGATCAGTAAATGGTTTAGTGGTATCGGACAAGAAGCCATCTCGGTAGGTATTACGGCTGCCCTCGAGGAGGATGAGTACATACTGCCGATGCACCGGAACCTGGGCGTTTTTACCGGCAGGAAGATGCCGTTCGGGCGGCTCTTCTCGCAATGGCAAGGGACGGAGAAAGGTTATACCAAAGGCCGTGACCGGTCATTTCATTTTGGATCACAAGACCATCATATCGTGGGGATGATATCGCACCTCGGACCGCAGAACGGTGTCGCGGACGGAATTGCCTTGGCCAGGAAGTTAAAAGGTGAGAAGAAGGTCACCGTAGTTTTCAATGGTGATGGCGGCACAAGTGAAGGTGATTTTCATGAAGCGGTTAACGTCGCTGCAGTATGGGACCTTCCCGTAATTTTTCTGATAGAGAACAACGGATATGGCCTGTCCACTCCAAGTTCGGAGCAATTCAGATGCAAGAGTTTCGCCGATAAGGGTGCAGGCTATGGAATAGAAGGAATCAGCATCGATGGTAACGATGTGCTCGAGGTATACGACACAGTAAAGCGGCTGGCCGGAGACATGCGGGAGAATGCGCGCCCAGTGATTCTCGAATGCAGGACATTCCGTATGCGTGGTCATGAAGAAGCTTCGGGAACCAAATACGTTCCCAAGGAACTACTCGATCATTGGGCACGACTCGATCCCGTAATACAATACGAGAAATATCTACTTGAAAATAAAGTCACAGACAGCCAGTATTTTGACAAGCTGCGACAGGATATCCGCAAGGAAATTGATAGCGGTCTGGCCCAGGCGTTTGAAGAACACCATCCTGTGGCTGAAACGGATATTGAGATACGGGATGTCTATGCGCCTTTTACCCAGGCCGTCGTGACACCCACCGCCCGCGGGACGTCAGAAAAACGCTTCATCGATGCGATCAGTGATGGTCTGCGGCAAAGCATGGAACGCTATGAAAATCTGATATTGATGGGACAGGACATTGCGGATTATGGTGGCGTATTCAAGATCACCGAAGGGTTTGCCGAGAAATTTGGAAAGGCGAGAGTACGCAATACGCCCATCTGTGAGTCTGCAATTGTTGGTGCCGGACTGGGATTATCTATTTGCGGCATGAAGTCAATGGTCGAAATGCAGTTTGCGGACTTTGTTACCGAAGGTTTTAATCAGATCGTTAACAACCTTGCCAAGACGCACTGGCGGTGGGGGCAGTGCGCAGATGTAGTGGTCCGTATGCCCACAGGCGCGGGTACGGCGGCGGGGCCTTTCCACTCACAAAGCAACGAGGCCTGGTTTGTTCACACACCGGGTTTGAAGGTCGTTTACCCTTCCAACCCTTACGATGCAAAAGGACTGCTTTGTGCCGCGATTGAAGACCCAAACCCGGTGATGTACTTCGAACATAAACTTCTCTACAGATCCCTTAAAGGCATGATCCCAAACGACTATTACACTATTGAGATCGGCAAGGCCAGGAAAGTCCGTGAAGGCGATCAGGCCTCAATTATAACCTATGGAATGGGCGTTCACTGGGCGTCCGAAATACTGGATTCCATGCCAGCTGTTTCTGCCGACCTGATCGATCTGAGGACCCTGCTCCCCTGGGATTCTGAGATGGTCGAGACTTCTGTAAGGAAAACAAGCAGGGTCCTGATCTTGCACGAAGATACCCTGACGGGTGGAGTAGGCGCTGAGATCAGTGCCTGGATAAATGAGCATTGCTTCAGATTTCTGGATGCTCCGGTAATCAGGGTTGCGTCACTAGACACGCCAATCCCTTTCGCTCCGACGCTTGAACAGAATTTTCTCCCTAAAATACGTCTTCAAGCGGCCTTGGAAAACCTGTTGAAATACTAGAAGCGTCAAGCGATGAGCTACAAGCTGCAAGCTTGTGCGTGCGTCTGGATAAGTCGGCCAGGTATTTGAGAATAGATCGACGTTGCCCTTGAGATTCTGGCGCGGTGCACTCCAAGTTGCACAATCGGACTTGCAGCTTGTAGCTTTCGGCCTCTTCCTAGACAGGGCCAAGTGCAGCCGGCCCGCCGCGTTAACTAAACAACAATAACTTGCATATAGTGAAAAGAAACCATTGGGCCGATCGTTATGACACCTGTCGGCGCTGATCGGAAATACCCGACGAATTAGCTAACTTAACCTGTTTTCTGACGCCATTTTTTTGAACACACCACATTCAATAGGACGTTACCCGCTCCGCCTCACGCGGCTGGTTGGCATCATGCTTTTGATACTCGTGGTTTCGGTATGTGCGCAAGCGCAAAATACAAAAGGCGATAAGCCTTCAGGAAGCCGGGAAAGCCGGTTTAAAACTCCATTCAAGAAAAGAACAACGAGAAACCGCGATGCAAGGGTAAAGCGCGTGCGACCCACGGGGCAGTCAATCGCATCACGGGCCCGCGCAGGCAGCCCACGACGGCGAGCCTCAGGAGTGGACAGGCCCGGAAAACCAATCAGACCACTGGCGGGCACATCTCCCAAGACCGCCCAGAAGGCCTGGCGCGGAGATATTGCCGGTTACAAGATCCGGAGCAGATCGGCAGGAAGCAGCCGAAAGAATGTTTATCCCCAATATGGCCGATACAGCAGGGCGAGCTATCCGAAGCCAACGGAAAATGCGACTTCAAACCGCAGCACGCTGTCAAGACTAAATCGTCTTCAGGGGCAGGGAACTCCTGCATCAATTTCGAGGCAGAGGGTCATTCCCCGATCGGCATCAGCGCCGTTTACAGCCCGCAAGAGTATAAATGTCTACGCTAACTTTGCCCGGCCAAAACGCAAAGGTGAACGCGCCAGCACGAGCGATCTCGCTGGAAGGCCGCTGAAGAAAAAGAATTTCGAGACCCCGCGTCCGGGAGTTGTTTCGCCAGCCGTTAAGCGTAGTCCGGTGGGTGGTGACAAAGTATACAGCGGAAGAAAAGGCGGGTATACGTCTGCAACCCGCCAGGGCCAGCGAGCATGGACTGGAGACATTGCCGGTCGCAGGATCGGACGCAGAAATTTTATGAGCAAGCGCGCTGCTGAGGGAAAGCCGATCATGGCGCAACGGTATCGCAGCGGGACAGGTCCACATCCGGGAGATGTCCCACTTCCCCCGCGTGTTCCGGGCATTGGTGCAAGCGGGATTAGCAGGTTTCAAGGCAACGTAAGGGCCAGACGACCTTTCAAAGGAGGCGGTAGCGTAAGCGGAAGAGTATGGAACAACGATGGTCAGCCCCCGGAAGGCACCCCTCCAAAACAAGGAGCAAGAGCCGCCCTATTTCATGGAAATGTAAAGGCACAACGTCCGGTGAAAGGCGGTGGCAGCGTTAGTGGGCAACTTTGGAATAACGACGGTGAGCCCTTGGCTCCAAAAGTTCCCTGGCAAGGTGGCAAGGCAGCCCGTTACCAGGGGAATATCAGGGTGGGACGACCGGAGCGAGCTATGGCCAGCGCCAAAGGAAGTCTTCCAAGAAAAGGCCTGTCGGCGGGGGCAAAAAAAGTAAGCGGATACCCGGGGAGAATGAAGCGCTTCGAGGTACAGCCTGGCTTCACGGATATGGGCGAAACGTTCACTGGGTACGTGAAACTGAAGAAATTCAGAAAGAACTACGTTCAACACCCGGATGCAGCAGAGGAGTCGATCAAGAAAAAACGTGTAAAGGGTTCTGCATTTAAGGCCGAAGGAATGATTGTAAAGGTGAAGCGACCGGACTACATCAGAAACAATAACGCCGCGGAGTCTGCCTTGTTAAAAGTAAAGCCGTCCTCCTCCACCTATGAGGCCGGCGAACTGCAGGTGCGCGTGAAGCAAAAGGAATATACGCGCCGGCCACATGCCGTCGAAGGCAGTATGCCTGGAATTGCACCTTCGAAATCCTCTGTAAAGGCTAATGAATATGCAAGAAGTGTAAAACGCAATTGGGACTATATTCACAATCCCAGCGCTTCAGAAGAAGCGCTTAAGACACGTGAGCCCGGAAAGGCCTTTGCACGTGTAAGCGCCTACCAGGGCAATATCAAAATGCAGAAGTATTCATTCTTTGAAAAGAACCGGGCGCTACACCCGGATACGAAGTTTATAAAAACAAACAAGAATAATGTTGATGAAGAACGCGACATGCTGACGAACTTAAAGCTATGGTGGGCACGTTTGTTTAAAAAGGAAGAAACCCAACCGGAGAATCTCAAATATAAAGGGAAGAAGCCGCGTTACGACAAAGGCGAGCAGGGGTTGTGGTATGAGTGATAATATTATGAAGTGGAATGAATTGAAGTCAACCTCCCAGCTGGATCAGATCCGCGAGGAATCGATGACCAAACCTGTGCTCATTTTCAAGTATAGCAACCGTTGCTCGGTGAGCCAGCTTGCCCTGGACAGGTTTGAGCGAAAATGGAGTGATGAAAAAGCCGCCGGTATAAAGCCGTATTTTCTCGACCTCATTTCATTTCGGGAGTTGTCTAATCTTATAGCCCGTCAGTTTAACGTGCAGCACGAATCTCCTCAGGTTCTGCTAATCAGGAATGGTGAGGCGGTATACGATGGATCGCATTTCGACATTGATTTTGAGCAAATGGTTGCTGCTGCAAATAATGCTTGACGTCAGGACCCGGCGTAGGTCAGTTAATAGTTAGCGATCGCCTGAAATCCAAAATCGGCGTTTGAACGTAAGATTAACATGATTAAAAGTAGCTCTTGTGCATTCAGTTAATAACTTGTGACCAATGTTTGCGTTGGGTAATTTAAAGATTAAATTTAGTACCAGATTTATTTCCGGATGCAGCGCTTCAATAGGCTTTCCCTTAGTACAATTAGCATTATTTTCATGGCCTCTGCGCTTTCTGCTCAGACACAGGATAGTTACGAATACGGTTCAGAATTTACCTGGGGAATCAATAAGAATACCTCCGGTGGTTTGATTGGCGGTCTTGTTTTTAAAAAGGCGCGCAAGCTGAAAAATGACAGGATACTTGAAACCTTCGGACTTGAGCTGATTAACATCAAACACCCTCAGGAAGTTAGAAGGAACTCCGTTCAGACAGGCAACCTGTTCATCTATGGGAAGTCCAATTACCTTTATGCCATCAGGCTCCAATATGGTCGTGATTTTATTCTTTTTAAGAAGGCACCGCAGCAAGGCGTAGAGATCAAAGGCGTGGTTGCTGCCGGTCCAACGATTGGGCTTGTTGCCCCTTATTACGTCGAATATTATCCTGACGGAGGAGGTGGATCTACCGTGAGGGCTCCCTACAATTCGGACATAAACATCGACTATATCGCTGGAACTGGCCGGCTGTTCGAAGGTTTGGGTGAATCAAAGATAACTCCTGGCGCCAATCTTAAGGCAGCATTAAATTTCGAGCTCGGGACATTGAAAAGCCAGGTTACAGGTTTTGAAGCGGGGTTTCTTGTCGACGCTTATGTGAAGACCATCGAAATGATACCCTCAACACAGAATTACAGTGTTTTTCCCACCCTGTTTATCACTTTGTTTTACGGTAGCCGTAAATAATCTTACTACAGCATTCAACAAACTCCACGTTCATTTAATAACAAATCCGAGGAGCAATCCTGCCACGATTATATATGGCGACTGTATCCTGGTAAATGCGAGCAAGCAAAATGTAATGATGGTGGTGGCAAAATTCAGGACGGTATTATCCAATGGCTGAAACAATATAATGGCCGAAGCTGCCACAAGCCCTGCGCTGGCCGCGGTGATCCCCTCCAGGGAAGCGCGAACTCCCCTGTATTTCTTCAGGCTGCTCCAGAACCTTATAACAAAAAATATCAAAAATGTTCCCGGCAAAAATATTCCCATCGCTGACATCACTGCGCCGAGTATTGCACCACCCAGTCCATCGTCCCGCGCAGAAAGTGCCCCGATGTAAGCACTAAAAGAGAATACAGGTCCCGGCAGCGCTTGCACAAAAGCATACCCTGAAAGAAATTCGTCGTGAGAAATAGGATGATGATATGGCTTAGGGCTGAATTTTTGTTTCAGCCTGTTTTTAAACTGGGATGCCTTGCTCCTATCGAGCGATTCACTCTCCACGTCGACAAATTCCGTGTAAAGCAACGGAGCGAGTACCTGCCCGCCGCCAAATACAAGACTTCCATTTCGATAAAAATTCTCAAAGAGTTTAACCGGCAGCGCCTTTGTGATCCCGCCCAGGACAGCGGCGAAAACCAAAACGCCAACCCACAGCAGGAAGTTTGACCAGGAGATGACAAGCTTCTTTTTTGTTTCGTCTTTCGGTTGCTTCTTATACTTGAGCGCGGTCACCAATCCTGCGACAAGCAAAATGAATGGAAATACAAATGGCGTCTGAATGAAATACGAGACGAGCGCGGCCATAATCATGAGGGCAATTCCCGTCTTTGACGATACCGTTTTCAAACTGATCGAATACGCGCCGTAGCTGACAAACCCTACGGCTATGGGCTGAATGAAACGTGTGAAATCGAGAGACAAATGCTTGGTTTGAATGCTTGACATAACGACCGCTGCAGTTGTCATGGCAATGACAGTCGGAAGTATCCACACAAGCAATGTAAGATAGGCGAGATTGGGACCTCCTATTTTGAAACCGACAGCAGTCAGCGTTTGTGTGGAAGCCGGGCCAGGCAGTATCTGGCACAGCGAGTTGATCTCCATCAATTCTTCTTCGGAAAGCCATTTCCGGCGCTCTACCAGTACCTTATGAAAATATGCGAGGTGTGCCTGCGGTCCTCCAAACGTGGTGAGCGCCAGCGTCAGCACATCACGTAGGAAAATATAGTTTGGGATACGTGTCGGCACTTGTAGTTGCTGTGGCTGTTACACCCTATTTCTTTAAGCCGATTTCCTGAAGCCGCTGGTCAAGGAACTCTCCTGCTGTAATGTCATCCCAATGCTTCACGTTCTCCGCGTCGACACATTGCGGCAGAACTGCAAGACTCATTTCAGATCTGGGATGCATAAAGAATGGTATGCTGAACCGCGGCACGTTCATAGCCTCGCGCGGTGGGTTCACCACCCGGTGAATAGTAGACTTCAGCTTTTTATTGGTCAGCCTTTCCAGCATATCACCCACGTTCACTACCAGCTGATCAGGAAAAGCAGTGATGGGAATCCATTTACCATCACGGCGCAAAACCTGCAACCCATCTGTGCTGGCGCCCATCAGCAGTGTAATGAGATTGATATCTCCGTGTTCAGCAGCCCGTACTGCATCTGCCGGAACTGCCGCAGGATTTTCAATCGGGAAATAATGTATAGGCCGTAAGATGCTGTTGCCATGCCTAATCCTGCCATCAAAATAATTTTCATCAAGTCCAAGATAGATCGCTATCGCGCGAAGCATGTAAGTGCCTGTTTTCTCCAGTGCCCGGTACACTTCTATCGCCTCCTGCTTAAAGTCGGAAACTTCATCAGGCCAGATGTTTGCCGGGTATCCTTCAATTTCCAGCTCCGTTTGAGTCAGCTCTTGCCCAACATGATAAAATTCTTTAAGGTCGCCTGTGCTGCGTCCCTTCGCATGCTCTTTACCCTTTCCCGTGTATCCTCGCTGACCTGCAAGGTCAGTCCGCTCATATTTTTTTTTCACCTCGTCGGGAAGCGCGAAATATTGCTTAACAGAAGCATACAATTTGTTTTGCAGCGAAGGTGTTAAAAAATGATTTTTGATAGCAACAAAACCTATGCTGTGATAGGCAGCCCCCAGTGCGGCGACAAATTTTTTCTTTTTTTCGGGGTCGTTATCATAAAAGTCTGCCAGATCCAGAGAAGGTATCTCGTCATACAATATTTCTTTCATAGACTGCCAGAGGTTTTCATGGTCCACGCAAGCTAAATATTTTTGGGTAAATTTGCTGCTGATCAAACTATCGCACTATGAATACTTCACGCCGGAAATTTATTGAAACTTCATGGAAGACCGTTGCCATTACGACAATAGGTTCACCTTTAATTCTGCAGGCTTCACATCCTTCTAAGCCTTCATTTCCAGGTGCAACAGCGCTCCGGTTTTCGCAGGTTGCCCTACCCTATGCATACAATGCACTTGAGCCAAATATAGATGCCGTCACAATGGAAATTCACTATACGAAGCATCACGCGACGTACGTTAAGAATGTAAATGAAGCCATCGGTGCAGAAAAGATTACGTTCTTAACCGAAAAGGACTTCTTTGCCAATGCCTCCAAGCTTTCTCCAAAGGCGAAGAACAACGGCGGCGGTGTCTGGAATCATAACTTCTTTTGGCAGATCATGGGACCCGCGTCAGCCGCAGCGCCAAGTGGCAGGGTAGCGGATGCTATCAGTGGAAGCTTTGGTTCATTCGAAAAGTTTAAAGAACAGTTTACCAAGGCTGCCATGGACCGTTTCGGATCCGGCTGGGCATGGCTTGTTGCGGAAGGAGGAAAGCTAAAAATCGGATCAACTGCTAACCAGGATAATCCACTCATGGACTCCAGTGAAGTTAAAGGCACACCCATCCTCGCGCTCGACGTGTGGGAACATGCATACTATCTCAAATATCAAAACAAGAGAAATGAGTATGTCGCAAACTGGTGGAATGTTGTCAACTGGAATGAAGTGGCGAAGAAGCTGGGATGAACTGGATAGCTAGCTCCCCGCCACCCCGCAATAACTGCCTAGCTGAACACTTCGCGGAGCACCTGAACCGACCTGAGTTCTCCCATAGAATCCATGTGGTCGGCATAAAATTTCAGGATCAAATCAAGCACATCGCGCCGTTGGGTGTTGGATAGTAAAATAGCTTGGCTATAATCACACGAAAGGAAGAACGACAGATTGTTTTCTGTTTTCTGGTCTGTTGTATGCACACCGAGTACATCATTTACCTCGTGAGCCCCAAAGCCCAGCATACGACTTAGCTTGAGCAGAAATATGATATGAAAGTTTTCGACATGGGACTTTAGCGTGTCCAGCGCAATAAATGAATGGATCATAAAACTGCAGAGGTCGCGTGCCTGGCTTTCTTCCTTTACAGCTTTATTAAGAACCTCGTTGATAAATATTGCGATAGCAGATTTTCTGATGTCTGTGGTAATGGTTTGATAGGGATATAGGCACTTAATCTCCCTGATGCGATTGATATTTGCATTTTCCCGGTGATATACCACAAGATCAAGCAGCGTCAAAGGTTGATAAAGAGCAATGCGATTCTTGCTGTGTTTACTTCTCACCCCATTCACAATATAGCTTTGCAATCCGAAAAGCGCTGTAAAGATGTTCACGATGATGGATGTTTCACCGTACTTGGTAAACCTGAATACAACACCCTGCGTCTTGTGTAACAACCCTCTGTTTTGAAATTGTTCTTGTTGAATCTTTCCAATGGTTGAAGTCCTGCAGATTGGCACTCAGGCTGCCAGCGATTATCCTCTTTCGGTGGCAGGAAAGCACTGTCATTCCGCGACACACCTCGGATGATCTTTAATTGATCGGTGATTTATCTCTTCCCTTCATGCCTTCAGCAAACGATCGGCGACTTCGTGCCTCATACTCCAGTCTTTCGCCGAGCACGACCTGTGCATTGTTGTCGACAAGCCTGAAAGAGAACGAAGCCAGCTCACCGGTCTGGGCGCAAACGGCATGGAGCTTCGTGACGAACTCTGCTACTGCCAATAAGTTAGGCATGGGTCCGAATGGCTTCCCTTCATAATCCATATCAAGACCCGCGACGATCACTCTTTTTCCTCCATTGGCCAGCTTATTGCAGACCTCAACGATTGACTCATCGAAGAATTGTGCCTCATCCACTCCAACCCCGTCACAGTTGCCAGCAAGCAACAGCATATCGCTGGCGAAATTGAGCGGTGTTGACCTGAGGGCGGTTTCGTTGTGTGACACGATGGATGTATGATGATACCGTACGTCCGTCACCGGCTTAAATATTTCGACCCGCTGTTTTCCAATGATGGAACGGTTCACCCGGCGGATCAGCTCTTCTGTTTTGCCGGAGAACATGCACCCACAAATAACCTCTATCCAGCCCTTGCGCTCATGCTTTCCTCCGAAGTGGGGCTCAATAAACATGGGTTAAAGGTAAGACGATAAGCTGAAAGGAGGGAAAAGTGAACAGTGAAAAGTGTTGGAGCCCTGCGGGCGGCTATATTTTTACTGGCTGAAAGCTTGAAGCCAGCTTCCGGGCTGAAACTTTCCAGTAGCACGCCCGGGATTCAAGCTTGCAGCTTAAGGCTTACAGCTTCTAAACGCCACTTAAGCAGCCGAATAAATATGCACATTCTTGAATATCCCTTAACTTTATCACCATATTACCAACCCTCCCAGTTCCAGCATGGAAGAAAAAATCAGTCTCGAGGCTATTACCCAATATGCGGATGCTTATGCAGACAAGGTGCTGGATGGATTTTTTGCGTCAAAAGAAAAGATAACGGGACCCGAGATATTGAAACTGTGCAACGTCCAGCAAGTTAATCTCTTTGTTGTACGTGAAATCTTCAAATCCTGGCAGGAGGAAACAAAGAAACTTCAAAGTCCATATTTCAATTATGAACTTCCCGAGGTTAAAGAAGCGCTCGAAAACCTCATGAGCCTCTTATCGAAAAACATATCGATCGGCAGAACCCACTTCGGACCACTGCTGAAGAAAGCAGTTGGCCAGGCGTTGCTGGTGGTCTTTGACCCTTATGACTTCTACGCTATGGTGATTACTGGGAAGGATAACAAGCTTGATGTTGGACCATTCAGGGAAGAGATCAAGTATCTGAAAATAAACAAGGCTCCGCTAGAGAAGATGCTTCAAAAACTCGACGAAAAAGGAGTAAAAGAAATCTCTGGAAACGAAGCGTTTTCCATTCTGGATCTGATCCTCGAAGAGGTAAGCTTTACACCCGAAGACGTGGAGGGATATCTTGAAAAATTTTCAGCGATCATCCCGCTTGACGCCACGAAATTTTACGTTTCCAAACCAGAAGAACCGCGTGCTCCGGCAGTGGAGAAAAAGCCCGAAGCGATAGCACAAAAGTCAAAGCCATCATTTGTTTCAGAGACACAGAAAACGTCTCAGCGTCCGACGGTCAACGATACCCTTACACGTCACGGGAGGCCCACTCTCGCCAGCAATTTCCAACGCGTAGGAAAGATCCGTGACAGTCTCACAATAAATCAAAAGTTCATGTTCACCAAAGCATTGTTTCACGGTGACTTTGAACTGTTCAGTCAGGCAATAGATCACCTTGACAAGATGGATAATAAAAAGGCTGCCATGCGGTATATTGAAGACGAGCATTCAGGCGCCTGGGATCAGGAAAGCGACGAGTTTCAGGAATTTATGGAACTGGTTGAAAAGCGCTTCAATTAAATCAAACCCGTTGCAGCACCTGCATTCTGTGAACATCGAGCTTGAGCAGTATGAACAGCAATATGGTAAAACCCCACAGGCCTGATCCTCCATAACTAAAGAACGGAAGCGGTATACCAATTACGGGGAACAGCCCTATGGTCATTCCGATATTCACTGCAAAGTGAAAAAAGAATATGCAGGCTATCGAATATCCGTATACGCGGGCGAAGCGATTCTTCTGCCGCTCTGCGAGATAGATGATTCGCAGCATGAGTCCTAAAAAAAGGCTCATAACGAACAGGCTGCCTACCCATCCGTGCTCCTCACCAATCGTGCAAAAAATAAAGTCGGTACTTTGTTCCGGCACGAAGTTAAACTTGGTTTGCGTTCCCTGCAGAAAGCCCTTTCCTAAAAATCCGCCGCTGCCGATGGCAATCTTTGACTGCGTGACATTCCATCCGAAGCCCAGCGGGTCAGCGTCCGGATTGATCAGCGCTTTTACTCTATTCTGCTGATGAGGCTTAAGAACATCGTTGACTACGTAGTCAACACTCTTGATAATCCCACACACCGCTATCGCCCCCGCTGTCAGATAGGCAATGCGCTTTGGTTTCTTTTTGCCAAGTATAATGGCCGCAACCAGGATGACCCCGATACCGAAAAAAAGGTAATATTCGTTGACTAACAGGGTAAGCACAAAGATGATTGCGGCAATGATCCCGGCAATGATCAGGAATGGTGCCATCCCTTCCCGAAAGAAAACAACGGTAAAAACGGTAAAAACCAGGGCCGTACCGGTATCTTTTTGAAGCAGGATCAGGAACATCGGGACAGCAATCAGGGCAAAAAGAATAAGCTGGTTACGCATCTGATCCATCCTGAAGCCAATAGAGCCGATGAATTTGGCCACCGTAAGTGCCGTGGCAAATTTAGCGAACTCGGAAGGTTGCACGCCGAATGATCCAATGCCTAACCAAGCCTTGTTACCGCCGACTTCCTTTCCAATAATAGGCACAAGCAAAAGCAGGAACAGAATAACACCATATATAATGTATGCAAAGGTCTCATAGAACCTCATGTCAACAATAAGGATTGCCATGATTATGATAAAGGCACCTGCAATGAACATCAGTTGCCGCCCGGAATTTATCGTAAGGTTGAAGATGGAGATCTTGCTCTCAGGGTCGTATGTAACAGCATAAATGTTGAGCCATCCCAGGAAGACAATTGCGATATATAAGGCGACCGTTACCCAATCCATTTTGTTCGTAATGATTTCCTGCCTGCTGTACATGCTGTTCAATCCAAAAATTTGCCTTTCAATACGTATGCTTCGATCTGCGGCCTTTCCGTATCACCCAATAGATATTTTTCGATCATCAGACTGGCTATAGAGGCGGCGGCCCTGGCACCCCCGCCCGAGTATTCAACGTAAACCGAAACGGCAATTTTAGGGTTGTCCTTGGGAGCATAGGCGATAAATACCGAATGATCCGGAAACGGTTCATTCTGAACTGAACCGGTCTTTCCACATACAACAATATTCTTCAGTTTAGCCCGGTACGAACCAGTACCTTCAGCGACCACCTTCTCCATCGCATCGGCGGCAACGCGGAAATAGGAGGAATCAATCGTCGTGTAATGTTTTTCAATGTATTGTGGCAGAGGTTTACCGGAGTCTCCGATGGATTTCACCAGGTGAGGTGTTATGTAGTATCCCTTGTTGGCGATGGTCGCGGCAAAGTTGGCCATCTGTAATGGCACAACCATGTTCTCGCCCTCGCCGATAGCGATCGAATAGATGTTGGAGAACTTCCAGGGTCTGCCACGATAGGCACGGTCATAATAACCCGGATCCGGTACAAGACCGCCCTTCTCATTTGGCAAATCAATGCCCAATCGCTTTCCAAAACCGAAACTGCTGATATGCTTTGTCCATTCAGCAAGGCCAATGCGTGTATCTTCAAACGGGCTGTTCGATACTCCCTTATTCAGCATCCGCTTCAGAACATTCCAAAAATAAGGATTGCAGGAATGAGTGATCGCTCCGCGAAGGTCTTCATTGGAATGGGCCCCATGGCAGTTAATGATAGAACGGTCACAGCGGAACCTTGTTTGCTCTGTGATGACTTTTTCCTGTAATGCCACCATCGCCTGCGCTATCTTAAAAATAGAACCAGGTCTGTACTGCGCCATCAGGGGACGATTGAACAATGGCTTCAGGCTGTCATTGCTGATCAGGACAAAGTTAGCGCTATAATTCCTCCCCGTAAGGAGCGTAGGGTCGTATGAGGGGCCAGATGCCATCGTAAGGATCTCGCCGCTGGAGGGTTCAAGGGCTATGATACTGCCGGCCTTTCCATTCAGTAGATATTCTCCGTAGGATTGAAGATCGAGGTCAATTGTGCTGGTTATATCCTGCCCCGCCACTGACAACGTGTCGATCTCACCGTTTCTGAAGGATCCCTTCTCTACGCCGTCAACATTGCGGAGCTTGAATCTCACCCCCCGCTGGCCGCGAAGATATTGCTCATAAAAAGATTCGATGCCGCTCTGACCTATATAGTCTCCCTGCTTATATATCCCAGTCTTGTCGTTGGCAAGCTTCGTCTTGGATATCTCGCTCACGTAGCCAATCGCATTGGCAGCAGCATGCGCACGGTATGCCCTGGTGGTCCGTGCCTGGATATAAAAACCCTTGAAGAGGTCTATGTTGTCCTGGATCTTGGCAAAATCACGGGTGGATAATTGTGTGAGAAAGTTGGTAAGCTTAACCGGAGAGTATTCGCGTTTCGCCCTTAGTTCTTTGAATTTCTGCTTTAATTCATCCTGGGTCATTTCAAAAACCTCACAGAATTTTGCAGAGTCCAGCGTCTTCACCTCTTTATGTATGATCTGCAAATCGAATTCGGGCGTGTTGTAAACAATCAGCTTCCCGTTACGGTCTTTGATGAGACCTCTGACGGGATAGTCTACCTCTCGAAGGATCGCATTACTGTAAGCGAGTTTGTCATAGCGGTCGTCCAATACCTGGATGATGAACAGCTTCACCAGGAAGATAAAGCCGACGAAAACGAAAGCAAACTGAATTATCTCTTTCCGACCCTCATTCATTGTTCATTCCAGTGGCTGCTGGACCATATTTAAAAAAAATCGTCTAAAAATTTTCGCGGTTACCTCCGCCGGCTAGGAAACAAAAATTGCGCTATTAAAATTACTAACAAGGTAAACAAAGTACTTGTAATTATTTTCCAAAGGGTGAACCAGAACATCGAAAAGCCGCCGGCCTCGATAAAGAACAGGGCACCGTGATGAATGAACACCAAAGGTGCGGCGTAGACGGTGAACCATTGAATGCCATGTAAGGACAGTGACGGCGAATCTCCGCTGTCGTAGCCTCCCTGTGGCGTGAGGTTGTTCAGCCAGTAATTTCGAAGATACATAATCAGAATGCAGGCGAACGCATGCAAACCAATACTGTCGTAAAACATATCTACTGCGAGGCCCATCACAAAGCCAACGGCCATCAGCGTTAGTGGCTTCATCTCCACAGGGAGCAATAGCAGGTAAGCGATGTAAAGGAAGCAAAATGCCGTATGAAACAACACGACGTTCTGCAGTATGAGCACCTGGTACAGCAGATAGATAAAGAACGATATAACTTGCAGTATGCTTACCCTGCTCATCGCTCTAACTTTTGAATGACTTGTTCCAGCGAATCCTGCTCAACGTGGCGATTATTTTTAACTATCGTTACAAATGAAAGCTTTCTAAAATCCTGACTCAATCTTACTTTAATGTCATAGAACAGCGCATCCTTATTTAACTGCACCTGGTCGACGACGCCAATCATGGTTCCTTCGGGAAATACTGCGTTGAAGCCAGAACACATCACGGTATCTCCAACCACCGGACTCACGTGAGGAGGTATGTACTTGAAGTCAACCAGGTCCGGGTTACTCCCATCCCATTGTATTGTACCGAAGTGTTCCGTGCGCTTCAACACCGCGGAGACCATGACATCGATATGAAGAATAGAAGTGACCACACCGTAATGGCTGGATACCAACTTCACTTTGCCTACAATGCCTAAGGGACTGATGACTGCCATTCCCGGTTCAATGCCGGCGTCCAAGCCCTTGTCGATGGTGATAAAGTTCTTTACCATGTCAACGTGGTTATTCACAACTTTGGCGCTGACAAAATCGTACTGATTAATAAATGAAGAATCTGTGATTGTGTACTGGGGAGGAAGTATGTCTATCCGCTGCTGGGTGACTTTCTTCTTTAGGATGGCATTTTCCTCGGATAGCGTTCTGTTCACTTCAGTCAACATGAAATAGTCACGCACGCTCTGCGAAAGTGCGTTCATTGTGGCTACAACACCGTTCGAGGAGTTAAAGAATTTAGATCCCTGATACGCATTGTTTTCGACAATGAGCCAGGTGCAGAAAAATTCCAATAACAGAAAAGTGAAAAAAGCCCGGTTTTGATAAACAAAAAGAATGAGCCTCTCCATTTGGCTTATGTCATCAACACAGCACGGAATTGATTTATGTTCTTTAATGTCTGGCCGGTTCCCCTCACAACTGCACGCAACGGATCATCTGCCACGTGGATGGGCAGTTTGGTCTTCAGGGCCAGCCGCTTATCCAGCCCTCTTAAGAGTGCTCCGCCTCCGGTAAGGTAGATACCGCGTTCATAGATATCGGCCGATAGCTCAGGAGGAGATGTCTCAAGCGCCTTAAGCACTGCTTCTTCCAATTTTGATACAGACTTATCTAACGCAAAGGCTACTTCGGAATAGGATATTTTAATCGTCTTGGGAATTCCGGTCATCAGGTCACGTCCGCGGATCTCATAGTCAGCCGGACCATCATCCAATTCTGTTAATGCAGACCCGACCTCAATCTTCACACGCTCTGCAGAGCGTTCACCGATCAGCAGGTTGTGTTGCCTCCTCATATAGTCAAGGATGTCACGATTAAATGTATCGCCGGCGACACGGATAGACTGGTCGCAGACAATACCAGACAGCGCTATTACGGCTATGTCTGTAGTTCCTCCGCCAATATCCACGATCATGTTGCCGATAGGCGCTTCAATATCTATACCTGTTCCGATTGCAGCTGCAATGGGTTCATAGATCATATACACTTCCTTCGCTCCTGCGTGTTCTGCGGAATCACGAACCGCGCGTTTCTCAACTTCGGTAATACCGGAGGGGATACAGATCACCATCCTGTAGGAAGGTGGGAACAGTCTTTTGCCGGTATCGATCATTTTGATCAATCCACGGATCATCATTTCCGCTGCCTGGAAGTCTGCGATCACACCTTCTTTTAGGGGCCGTATGGTTTTGATATGGTCATGAGTTTTCTCATGCATTTGCATGGCCTCACGGCCAATCGCGAGCACTTTGTTGTTCACTTTGTCCATCGCGATGATGGAGGGTTCATCGACGACGATCTTGTCTTTGTAAATAATCAGGGTGTTTGCCGTTCCAAGGTCGATAGCGATGTCGCTTGTGAAGAAATCAAAAAATGCCATGTTTAAGTATTACAAAAAAGGTTTAAAAATAGGCTTTGCGCAAAATATATACTAGGCCGCAAATTGCTCCAATTTACTAAAATAATCTCTTGTGCTTCTATAATGTAGGTTTTTTACCGGCTAAGTAAAATTTTCACCCCGAGTCAATAGATCTGAGGCTTCAGTTATCATGACCTTTATTCTACCGCTGATTCCCAACGATCAATGCTTGAAGTGTCTGATGCCGGTGAACACCATGGTCATGTTATGCTCATCACAAAAGTTAATGGAGTCCTGGTCCCTTACCGAACCTCCCGGTTGTATCACCGCGTTGATACCTTCTCTGGCGGCAATCTCCACACAGTCAGGAAAAGGAAAAAATGCATCGGATGCCATCACCGCATTCCCAAGAGAAAACCCGAAAGCACCAGCCTTTTCGATGGCCTGCCGTAAGGCATCTACCCGGGAACTTTGCCCTGCACCGCTGGCAAGCAGTTGACCATTTACAGCCAAAACAATGCTATTGGACTTTGTATGTTTGCATACCTTACTGGCAAATAATAATGCTTCAAGCTCGGACGCATCGGGTTTTCGCCGGGTCACAACTCTAAGGTCTGCTGCCATATCCGTCTTTGCATCGAGGTCCTGTTCAATAACTCCGTTGAGAATTGTTTTATACTGCTTTGTTTCGCCGAGTTTTCTTTTTTGTTTCAATAGCATACGGTTCTTCTTTGACCGTAGCAATTTCAGGGCATCGTCGTTGTAGCCCGGTGCGATAAGGACTTCGAAAAACAATTTGTTAATTTCCGTTGCTGCGTCGGCATCAATAATCTTATTAGTTGCAAGGACCCCGCCAAATGCAGATACAGTGTCTGCCTGGAATGCTTTCAGATAAGCTGCTTTCACGGTGGACGCTGTAGCGGCCCCGCAGGCATTTGTGTGTTTAATAATTACGAACGCTATCTCGGTTTCAAGCTCTGCAATCAGATTTAAAGCGGCATCAACATCTACGAGATTGTTATACGATAACTCTTTTCCATTGAGCTGTTCAAACAGACCGTCGAGATCGCCAAAGTACGTACCCCGCTGGTGAGGATTCTCGCCATACCTGAGTTTTCGTCCATGCCTTATGCTTTTTTTATGGGTCAGAATTCCTTGTTCGCGGTTGAAGTAATCGAAGATAGCGGTGTCGTAATGCGAGGTTATATCGAAGGCCAGTGCGGCAAAGCGCTTCCTGTGTGCTAAAGAGGTTGTACAGGAATTTGCTTCCATCAACAATAGCAGCTCGTGGTACTGTTCACGGGACGATACAATCAACACATCTTTGAAGTTCTTTGCTGCTCCCCGGATCAGCGCGATGCCGCCAATATCGATTTTCTCTACGACGTCTTCTTCGTTAGATCCTCGTAACACAGTCTCTTCGAAAGGATAGAGGTCAACGATGACGAGGTCTATCGGATTGACCCCAAACTCCTTGGCCTGCTTTACGTCGGTATCATCTTCCCGGCGGTAAAGAATGCCACCAAATATGGAGGGATGGAGCGTTTTAACGCGTCCACCGAAAATAGACGGGTAGCCTGTGAGTTGCTCCACGGGTGTAACTGCATGACCAAGCCTTTCAATAAATTCCTGGGTTCCCCCTGTCGAAACGAATTCAACCCTGTGCTTTGCCAGCAAATGAACAATAGGTTCCAGATTATCTTTGCAAAAAACAGAAATAAGTGCCCTGGCTATTTTTCGTTGTGACATGGTAGTTCAGATAGCGAATATCGCTGACGCGCAGCGGTTGAATTGATTTGTTGTAGTAAATACTGAAGACGCCGTTATGCGATAAAATCTGACTCTTCATACTCTTCAAACTCGATCGTAAAGTCATCTGCGTCAAGAAACGCTGGAAAACGATCGCGGAACGCATGAAGGGAATTTGCGCTTAATTCCAATGTGCGCACAATCTCTGCTCCTTCATTGCTGAAGATCGCTTCGCCTTTTGGACTGATCACTGCGGAGTGTCCGTTATACTCTATGTTGTTACCATCCATGCCAACGCGGTTCACGCCTACTACATAGCTCAGATTTTCAATGGCCCGGGCCTTTAACAAAGTGTTCCATGCATCGATCCGGGCGGTGGGCCAGTTGGCAATGTATACTGCTACGTCATAAAATGGGCGCTTGAGCGCAGCATCCCAACGATTCCGGCTCCAAACGGGAAATCTGAGATCGTAACAAATCAACGGACAGATCCGCCAGCCTTTCCAGGTCGAGATCAGTAAGCTTTCACCCGGCGCAAATATCTTTTGCTCGTTGGCCATGCGGAAGAGATGACGCTTATCATACGTCTTAAAATTTCCACCAGGCTCCATCCACAGGAGGCGGTTATAGTAACGGTCGTGGACGGATACGATATAGCTTCCCAGGATCAAAGCACCAGTCTGATCCGCCATTTGCTTCATCCACTTAAAGGTGCGCATGTTCATGTGCTCGGCTAGCCTTGATGCAGCCATCGTAAATCCCGTGGTGAACATTTCGGGCAAAACAATCACGTCAGTTGACCCACTTATCTGCCATATTTTCTCCTCAAACGAGGATAAATTGGCTACCGGGTCCTCCCAATGCAATTCTGACTGGATCAAAGTGAGTTTTAAATCCTGCATGTCGTTGGTTAGTCCGCAAAGAAACAGAATGACGAGCAATTTCTCACTAAGGTTCCACCAAATCACCAAGGCGCTAAATCATTTCTTGAGCGGTGCGGTGATGCGATACTCCGTATCCACTTTGCCTTTTGAGATATCTGCGAGCTTGCCTTTCAGCAACCTCTTGCGTAACGGTGTCAGGTAGTCAACAAACATCTTTCCCTCGATGTGGTCGTATTCGTGTTGAATGATCCGTGCCTTTAACCCTCCGTAATTTTCTTCGTGGAGCTTCCAGGACTCATCGTAATACCGAAGCCTTACCTTTTCCTTGCGGGATATCTTTTCGCGGATGTTTGGAATGCTCAGACAACCTTCCTCATATTCCCAATGATCGCCGATTTCCTCCAACATCACCGGGTTGATGAACACCTTCTTAAAATCCAGCATGGCAGGCTCATCCTCAATAATCGTCCCGTCGACGACAAACAGTCGTATCGGCTTGCCTATTTGTGGCGCGGCCAGCCCTATGCCATTGGCATTGTGCATGGTCTCATACATGTCTTCAATTAGCTGGGTAACGTCGGATCCCGGCGCAATGTGGCCGGCCTTCTGGCGCAGCACCGGGTCACCATACATTATGATTGGATAGATCATCCTGCAAATGTAAATGTTCTCGTTGAAAAGCTACGAGCTTCTCAGCGTTTTGAAAAGTTACAAGCTTCAAGCGCCAAGCCCGGTTGTACGAACTTTGTCAGCGTTTCATACCAGACATAAACGATTGCAGTATAATCACTGCGCTGATCTTGTCGACATTGCCTTTTATCATACGATCTTTTTTCTTCATTCCGCCGTCGATCATGGCGCGCCGTGCAATGCTGCTTGTGAACCTTTCGTCGGCAAGGTAAACCGGTTTTTCAGGAAAGGTACTTTTGAGTATTTCAACAAATCTCCTCACCAGGGGGGCTATCTCTGAATCCTGATTCATCAAGGTCCTGGGCATTCCTACAACAAATTCATCCACCGTCTCCCTTGACAAATATTCCTGCAGGAAGGGAATCAGGTCGGACGAAGGCACTGTTTGCAACGCCGTTGCTATGATCCTCAACGAATCCGTAACGGCGACACCCGTGCGGTTTTTCCCGTAGTCCAACGCCAGAATCCTTCCCATGGCTGCAAGCTACCGTGCCGGAGATAACAATAATCTCAGTTAAGTTTAATTTTTTCAGCGAATGACTGCTTGATCTTGTTTTCTAACGCTATTGCCTTAGGAAATAATATTTCATTTTCAATTCGGGCGTGCGTAATAAGGCTTCGTTCAAACTCCTTTAGTTCATTGTATAATACTTTGACATGTAAAGGGACCGTTGGGGAAAGTAAATAATCTTTGGTTATATTTCTGATTCCCTGCATCTCATCATCATGCGCTTCGTGCTCGCTAGCGAACTTATGCACCGAACTCTTCTCGAGAAGGTAATACAACTTCGTTGGAACAGTATCGGTCTTCGCTGCTTTTTCCATCGCCAGGATGAAACTAAAGAGGGTATCCTCCTCCTCGTAAATATGTTCGATGAAGTCCTCAACAAAAAGTGGAAACACGATCTTCAAGTCGCGCTCCACCTGATTATAATCTGGATGGTTCACCTTGAAGCTTTCCACAAGCCTGACGATATAAGGAAGCTTGTGTTTGATGAAAAGAAAATGCGAATGCTTCAAGTATTCGATAATCAAGTCAATAGGGTAAGATACCAATGGAAGATCTGCTTCTCTAAGATAAGTCGGAGATTCCATTTCGCGTATAACCTGCTCTACTTTCAAACCGCGCTGCTTGCAAACCTGCTCTAGTGTTAACGCTGAGTATTCATAAAACTTGATCCCAAAATAAAAAAGCACATAGGCATGAATATAGTTTTGGTCTACCAGTTCCGATATACGCGTATCTTTTAAGGTTACTTTGCTCATGGACTAGTAAATATAGCCTAAAATTCCGGCATAGTGAGATTTTCAGCGACGAAGAAAACGTCTTGGTTGGTGTGAAGGTCCAAACGTAAATGACGCCCTCCACAGTATAATTTGGACAAAAGAAACCATTCACGCAACGGAACGTGTTATTGACTTTGCGCCCCAACATTTATTTTTGCAGTTCGTTATATTCTAAAATAATAGTAGATGAGTCAAAATCGGAATACAGGATACCAGATCAGGCTTCCCCTCGTGCTATGCCTGGGTCTGGCGGCGGGCGTTTTTGTGGGGGCCAGCCTTAACACAAAAAAGGGTTCTTCGGACGTGGGCAAGGATGTACAGAAATTCCGGGATGTGCTCACGCAAATCCAAAATGAATATGTAGATACTGTTAACACCGCCGACCTGGTGGATGACGCGATCCACCATATGCTGAATAAACTCGATCCGCACTCTGCCTACATTCCTGCGGCAGACCGCATTGCTGCCAATGAAGACCTTCGGGGTAATTTCGACGGAATTGGTGTAGAGTTTAACATTTTTCACGATACGGTAGTGGTGGTCTCGGCTCTCAGCGGGGGGCCATCTGAGGCACTTGGTATACAGTCTGGCGATAAGATCATTAAAGTTGATGACAAGCTGCTTGCCGGTATCGGCGTAACATCACCCGACGTCATGAGGGCACTGAAAGGTCCGAAGGGCACCGAGGTCAAAGTCACCATTCTGCGCCGCGAAAAGCAGGTCGATTATAAGATCGTACGCGATAAAATCCCGCAGTATTCCGTTGACGTCGCCTATATGGTCGATGCAGAAACGGGCTATATTAAGGTAAACCGCTTTGCAGCAACGACTTTTGAAGAGTTTCATTCATCCCTTAAAAAGCTGAAAGACAAGGGCATGAAGAGACTTGTACTCGACCTGCAAGGAAACCCTGGTGGCTACATGAACATGGCGATCGACATGGCCGACGACTTTCTGACCACCGGGAAAAAGATCGTCTTCACCAACGGCAAGGAAAAGAAATACAATTCGGAAGCACTGTCAACAGCGCGGGGCGAATTTGAGAAAGGTGACCTGATCATTCTGATGAATGAGGGCAGCGCTTCAGCATCGGAGATACTAGCCGGCGCGTTGCAAGACAATGATCGCGCATTCATCGTGGGCCGCAGAAGTTTCGGAAAGGGCCTCGTGCAATCACCTTTTGAACTATCAGACGGTTCTGAATTGAGACTTACCATCTCGCGCTACTATACGCCGACCGGCCGATCAATCCAAAAACCTTATGAAGACGAAGATGAGTACTCACGCGACATCATCAGCAGGTATAATCATGGAGAGTTTTTCCACGCCGACAGCATCAGGTTTAATGACTCACTCCGTTACGCGACCGCGAACGGTCGCTCGGTTTATGGAGGTGGTGGCATCATGCCGGATTACTTTGTGCCGTTAGACACCACGCTTAACAGTCATTACCTGAACGAGCTTTATACGTCAACTTCCATCCAGGAATATACGTTTGGTTATGCTGAAGCGCGTAAAGATGAGCTGCTGAGCAAGGGATTCGATACTTTCCTGAAAAATTTCAAGGTTACCGATCAGATGTTAGAACAACTGGTGATTGTGGGGGAGCGAAATAAGGTCAAGGCAGACAAGAAGGAGCTTGCCAAAAAGAAGAAATTGTTCCAGGTTCACATCAAGGCGCAGATTGCCAGAAAGCTCTGGAACAATGATGGCTTCTTCCCTGTAATGAATGAAACCAATGAAGCATTTTTGCAGAGCCTGAAACTTTTCGACCGTATTCCCACCGAGCTCGACCGTCACAAGATGTAAAGGAATCATTATATTTTGCCATGAGCTCCGCATTTTCCAGGAAGATTCAGATAAGATGGGCTGATATCGACGTGAACCAGCACCTGCGCCATAGCGCGTATTATGACTATGGCGCTGCTGTCCGAATGATGTTCCTGAATGAGATGGGACTTACAACGAACAGGTTAAAAGAGTTTCATATCGGGCCCGTGCTCTTCCGCGAGGAAGCGGTTTTTAAACGCGAGATCAGCTTCGAAGATGGCATCACCCTCGATCTTGCGTTGACCAAAGCGTCGTCAGATTATGGACGATGGAGCTTCCGGCATAACTTCATCAAGGATGACGGATCTCTCGCCGCGATAATTAATGTAGACGGCGCCTGGATCGACATTGTGAAAAGGAAACTCGCCGTGCCGGATCCATATATTCAGGACATTTTCAATCAGGCAATGAAAGCGGAAGATTTTCAACACATCCCCGGTCAGATCAAAAGTTAACCTTCCAGCTTTCTGTCAAATATCCAGGACTCAATCACTTTGGGATATGATGCGTATTCCAGGCGGTGAACCTTTTCGGCGATTGATTGAGCATCGTCTGAAATTTCAACGGTGCATCTATCCTGAAACAATATTGCTCCTTCATCATATTTTTCATCTACCAGATGAATAGTAATTCCTGTTTCCGTTTCGCCCGCATCCTTAACGGCCTGGTGAACTTTCATTCCGTACATTCCCTTTCCTCCATATTTCGGAAGCAACGCCGGATGGATATTAATGATGAGACGCGGAAAACTTTTTATCAGATAATCGGGTATGCGCCACACGAATCCCGCTAATACGATATGAGTCACCTGGTACTCCGCTAACCAGTTCAATATGATCTCTGAATCCATTAACGTGCGCCGGTCAAATATTTTGAAGGGAATGTCATACCGCTGAGCCCTGCTTATTGCGAGCGCACCGGGATTGTTCGTGAGCATTAATACTACCTTAATGGAATCGTGGTGACTGAAATACTTGAATATCTCCGCGGCATTTGTTCCACTCCCTGACGCAAATATGGCAATTCTGAACCTGATCATACAAACAAATATGGTCGCAAAGAAAGCAAAGAAATGGACCTTTACACAAACGCCATACTGGAGATACCAAGCAACATAATGACTTTGCACAAGGTACTGAGAAGTGCAAAATCCCTTCTGGTATCGGCGCGAATAAGTCTGTAGACCAGCAACAGTAACGGCACAAATAAAAAGAGAAGATAATATTGGAATGGCAAGGCCTTGAAAAAATGGTTGAAGGCAATTACGATCAACGAGAATATGAGAATAATGATATAGATGATGAACTTGGTTCTGCGAATACCCAAAACAATTGGAAGGGTCTTACAGCCAAAACTATTGTCACCTTTGAGGTCCTGGACGTCTTTGATAATCTCCCTTACGAGTGTGATGAACAAAGCAAATATCGCAAATATCATTACCAGCGGGTTACCCGTACGATATAGGATTTCCAAACTATAGATCGCAGCGCCTGTCAACACGGCGACGGTTAGATTTCCAATAAAAGGAAGTCGCTTCAGGTTATTCGAGTAAAACCAAAGGAGAAATACTGACACCACATTAAGTGCGGTAATACTCCAGGACAGGTAAACGCCTATCAGCACGCCTGCCAGCGACAAAACAACATGGAAAAGGATAGCGTACCGTCTTGTGATGCTTTTTCCGATAATAACCCTTTCGGGCTTATTGATGTAGTCAATTTTTACGTCGTAATAGTCGTTGATGATATAGCCTGCGGCCGCAATCAGAATCGTCGAGCATGACAACAGCAGCAAGTGATAATCAAAAATTGTTTGCTGGTCAATAAGAAAGGCCGATGTGAAATACTGGGCAAATCCGATGATTGCAAGATTACCGAAACGCGTGAGCTTCAACAATGATGCTAGGAAATTATTTTGATGTGGTTCTTGTTCCGTCACAGTCCAGGCATTCGTTTCCGCTTCTTGTATTGCCTTAATAACATCGACGCGTTTGTCTTTTCCTTAAAAGTCACTGCTTTTTGGAAACGTAAAAATAGAGAAGAAGGTCTGATCGGTCCTATTTATCTTAGCCATGTCATCACCGGTCGTGGTGCTGCAGGCAACAATAATTTTACCTTCCGTTCCTTGTCATAGGGTCCCCACGCAGCCATCATCGAAATCTGTCGTGATTGTTTGATTTACCGTGTCCTTTGTCGTGAAAGAGAAGGTTTAACCGACCTTGGGATTTTTTTTCACCAGCAGGGAGGTGACAATGAGCGAAATTGCTCCTGCAACTATCAGAATGGCCGTTTGCCAGCCATGAAAAATAAATGTAAACGCAACGGCATCTGTCTTGGGAATGCCATACAGAAAGACCAGTCCTTGTGGAACCAGCACATGATATGATCCTGCCCCTCCAGGCGTAGGCACCGCCATAGCGATCGAACCGATGGCAAACAGGCTGAGGACAGCCTCAAGGCCTAATACACTTGTCGCGGGGAATGCACGTACCACGCAATAGCTCATAAAGAAGTACAACAGCCATATGGTAATTGAGTAGATGATAAACGGCCACTTGTTCTTCAATTTGAAAACTGAAAGAAGGCCACCTTTGAACCCGCTCCAGGTTTTTCTGAAAAAATTTCTCAGGCGTTGGTTCCTCTTGACGAGCCAGAATATGAGAAGCGTGACCGTTATGAGCCCCCCAACGATATAGGCCACTGCTTTCAAACGTGAGTTGTCGCCGGGAGCAAGCTTGGGTATCGTATCGATGAAAGCAAAAAGTTTCTGGGATTCAAGAAAAAAGGCCAGCAAAATAAGGAAGAGGAGACATAAGATGTCCACAATACGTTCCACGACGACCGTTCCAAAGGAAATTTCAACCGGAGTTTTATCAAGCTTGAACAAATTGTAGCACCGTGACACTTCACCACCCCGGGGGATGACCAGGTTAACAAGATAGCCCACCATCAATGAAAGAAAGCTATCCCTGAACTTTGGCGTGAAGCCGACAGGGGCGAGCAGCATTCTCCAACGCGCTGCGCGCACACAATGGCTTAAAATAAGGAGAGCCGCCATGAGTATCAGCCATCCTTTATGAGCCTCCTTCCATGTCTGCATCAGATAGCCCCACTTGTTTCCTCCCTCTCCAACTGTTAATCCACGCAGCGAAAACCAGATCAGCAGACCCGTAGCAAGGAAAATTACGGCATATTGCAAGAATGTACGGAACCAGGATGGCACAATGTGGAATTGAATTTGGGCCTAAGGTAGCTTATTATCCGGAGTTGGGAAGATGATCGTTGGTTTGAAGTCCTTTGCTTTCTTAATTTTCATTGACGCATAAGAAATGATGATTACAACGTCGCCCACCTGGGCTTTGCGTGCTGCCGGTCCATTAAGACAAACCATTCCGGAGCCGCGGTCACCTTTGATAACATAGGTCTCTAAACGCTCTCCATTGTTAACGTTCACCACTGCGACCTTTTCACCTTCGAGCAGGTTAGCTGCATCCATAAGATCTTCATCAATTGTGATACTGCCAACATAATGAAGCTCTGCCTGCGTTATTTTCGCCCGGTGTATTTTCGATTTCAATACTTCTATTCTCACTGTAATACTTTTTGCCGCTCTCTAACGACGTTATTTGATGCTACACGTGTTATCAAACTTCAATCCAAAAACATGTTATCGATAAGCCTGACATCGCCGGCATGCGCGGCGATACAGATAATTAAACCCTTGTCATTATTAACCTTTTGTACCGGTGTTAAGTTCTTACTGTCTGTTAGTTCAAAGTACTGCAGCTTCATCTCCGGATGCTGATCAAATAACACCTTTACTGCCGTTTTAACAATGTCAATCTGCTCACCGCTTTTCAAGCGGCCGCGAGCCATCACCATCGACTGGTAAAGAACTGTCGCTTGTATGGCCTGGTGACTACTTAAACGGAGGTTTCTCGATGACATTGCCAGGCCGTTCTGATCGCGTACGATGGGTACCGTCAGCACTTCGAGATTAAATTTAAGTTCGGCTACCATGCGTTTGATGATTGTCACCTGCTGCCAATCCTTTTGGCCGAAATATGCCCGGTTCGGTTGCACAATGCCAAAGAGTTTGGCAACAACGAGCGCCACGCCGCTAAAATGTCCAGGCCTGAAGGCGCCTTCCATTACCTTATCAAGGTGTCCAAAATCAAATTTCAAAAGCGGGGGATCCTCATACATTTCGCCGTCGGTGGGGCAAAAAGCTGCGTCGCAGCCTGCCAGTTCCAGCATTCGCAAATCCTGATCGACAGTACGGGGGTACTTTTGAAGGTCAAGCGGGTTGTTGAACTGTGTTGGGTTGACGTAAATCGAGGTTATTGTGACATAATTTTCGGCCTTCGACGCCTCTATCAAGGCCATGTGGCCTCTGTGCAATGCGCCCATGGTTGCCACTAATCCTATGGTCATGCCACGGTCTTTTATTTCTGATAAGTAGCTTTTTAATTGGGCTATCTCTCTGAAAATCTTCATGTTACATGCAAATGACGGGGGGTCGCAAAGATATGGGGAAAACTCAAAATAAGTTGATCCTGGGGGTTATTTTTTGTACTTTTGTGGCTCAATTTTCCATTCCCACTTAAATTCAATTAATATGTCAAAACTTCGAGTTCTTTATGTAGCCAGCGAGATCAACCCGTTTCTGCAAACCTCTGAAGTAGCGGACTTTGTGCGCAAACTTCCTCAGGCCATGCAAGAAAAGGGAATGGAGATCAGGATTCTGGTACCGAGATTTGGAATAATAAATGAGCGTAAGAACAGGTTACATGAAGTCGTCAGGTTGTCGGGGATAAATATTGCGGTTGGTGATGAGGAAAAGCCATTGATCATAAAAGCTCACGCCGGCCACCGCCTGCACCACCGGCGCAGCGCGCAGCAGGCTTTCGCGCGGCAGCGTGTAGCGGCGCGTCACGTCGCGCAGCGCCAGCAGGGGCGGGTCGGCCGGGAGCGGCCCGGCGGCGCTCATTTCGGCAGCATGTCGTCGCGTTCCCGGCGGTACTTCTCGTAGTCGGTGTCGTTGGCGCTCAGGCAGCGAGACCGGTCCGGCTCCGGGTAGCGCTGGCAGGCGTTGCGCGCACCGGCTTGCAGGCCGTCGTAGACCTGCCGGGTGCTGCAGGCCTGCGCCGACACCAGCACTAGCGCGCAGGCAAGGGCAGTTCGGGTGTTCATGCCCTCCAGTCTAGGGGCTGCCGGGTGCGGGGCTCGGCGTCCCTCCGGCGCGACACTGGCGACGTTCGCCTCAGGGTAATTGCGGGTGAAAGGTCAGCGACATCTGACTAACATGTCAGTCAGATGTCAACCTCCGCGGCAACCAGCCTGCGTGCGCAGGCCTACCAGAGCTTCCAGCAGCAGATCCTGGAGGCCAACATCCGCCCCGGGCAGTTCATCTCGCAGCGCGAGCTGATGCAGTTGCTGGGCATGCCGCTC
>JANNPM010000235.1:0-7349 GCA_031400145.1 Chryseolinea sp.
GACTTCGGCAGGGGCAGCGGCAGTGTATATTATTATAATCGAGATTCTAACCGGGTCTACGTTTCTGCCAGCAATGAGCGATACCATTCCGTGGGGCTGGAGACAACCTTCGATTTCAACATCTTCCGGCTGCTGCCCAAGCTGGAGCTCGGAGTAAGGTCAACTTACCGTTTTGCTAACAGATTTAATGCAAGCGGTTTAGTCTTTGAGTTTCTGGTGGTGAATATCGGATTCTGATAACTTGAAATTCGGATGAATTCAGCTTACTTTTGGCATTCTAATTTCAAGTAAATCTACAATGGCTGAGATCATACGCATGCCGAAGATGAGTGATACCATGACCGAAGGGGTGGTCGCGAAATGGCATAAAAAAGTAGGCGATACTGTAAAATCGGGTGAGTTGATGGCGGAAATTGAAACAGATAAAGCCACCATGGACTATGAATCGTTTAATAGCGGTACAGTCCTGTACCTCGGCGTGCCCGAAGGGCAGGCTGTGAAAGTCAACGACGTGCTTGCCATTGTTGGCAACAAGGAAGAAGACTATTCGGCGCTGCTGTCCGGCGCAGCAAATGCCGCCGCCGATGGGGGAAAAGCGGCTACGCCAGCTTCTGCGCCAGCCTCAATACCAGCTGCCGGAGCTCCAGCGGCGAAAGAAGAGCAAGAGCCTGTGCCCGAGACTACCGCTGCCGGTCCGGCGCCAATCGATGCTGCGGGAATTAAAGCCGATATCGTTCTGATGCCGAAGATGAGCGATACAATGATAGAAGGCGTTATAGCAGCCTGGCATAAGAAGGTGGGAGATCCGGTCAAGGCGAATGAGCTTCTGGCAGAAATTGAGACGGACAAGGCGACCATGGAATATGAATCATATCACGCGGGTACATTGCTGTATATCGGGGCCCAAGCTGGTCAGTCTGTTGCCGTAAATAGCGTTTTGGCGATCATCGGAGAAAAGGATGCAGACTGGAACAGATTATTGAAGGCGCACGAGGCTAAGGGCGCAGCGCCTGCGGAAGGCGTAAAGTCCGAGGAAAAAAAACCTGCGGCGGCCCCTGCGGCGCAGCAATCACATGCGCAGGGCGCTTCGGCACCGCACGAAACCAACGGCCGCATCAAGGCATCGCCGTTGGCCAAGAAACTTGCGATAGACAAAGGTGTAGATATCGGCAGAATCGAAGGGTCTGGTGACCAGGGAAGGATAACAAAACGCGATGTAGAAAATTATAAGCCTACTGCCGCGCCAGCCGCCGCTACGAAGCCTGCAGCAGCTGCGCCTCCATTGCCGAAAGTAGTAGGAGAGGAGAGCTTCGAGGATGTTCCACTTTCACAGATGCGCAAGACAATCGCCAAGCGCCTGGCAGAGAGTAAATTCTCGGCACCGCATTTCTACCTTACCATGGAAATCAACATGGACAAGGCGGTGGAAGCGCGCAAGAGTATTAATGAGGTAAGCCCGGTAAAGATATCGTTCAACGATATGGTGATAAAGGCAGTAGCCGCTGCGTTAAGGCAACATCCGGATGTAAACGTGAGCTGGCTTGGTGATAAAATGAGGAAAAATCATCACATCCACATCGGTGTAGCCGTCGCCGTTAAAGAGGGCCTGCTTGTTCCCGTAATCCGTTTTGCTGACAATAAGTCTCTTTCACATATCAGTAATGAGGTAAAAGCCCTTGCTCAAAAAGCACAGGAAAAGAAACTTCAGCCATCAGATTGGGAGGGAAGTACTTTTACGGTTTCTAATCTTGGCATGTTCGGTATCGAGGAGTTCACCGCCATCATCAATCCACCTGATGCCTGTATCCTGGCCGTTGGCGGCATAAAAGAAACCGCGGTAGTAAAGAATGGACAGCTCGCCGCCGGCAATGTAATGAAGGTCACGTTGTCCTGCGATCATCGCGCGGTTGACGGAGCGGTAGGCTCTGCATTCCTGAAGACGTTTAAAGGTCTTTTGGAAGACCCTGTGCGGATCCTCATTTAAAATAATTACCAAAGTTAAAAGCCCCGGTAAATGCTGGGGCTTCGATTTTCTATACATGGAAAAAATACACGCAACAACTATCCTTGCTGTGCTTCACAACGGCCAGATGGCAATTGGCGGCGACGGCCAGGCAACGATGGGCAATTATGTAGCCAAAAGCAATGTGCGAAAGATCCGAAAACTTGCCGAAGGAAAGATCCTGGCCGGCTTCGCCGGATCAACGGCAGACGCATTTACTTTGATTGAACGCTTCGAGGAGAAGCTAAACGCCTATGGCGGAAATATGAAGCGGGCTGCTATTGAGCTTGCAAAGGACTGGCGCATGGACCGGTACCTGAGAAAGCTTGAAGCAATGCTCATCACAGCAAACAAAGATGAGATCCTCGTTCTTTCCGGTACCGGAGACGTGCTCGAACCGGACAATCACGTTGCTGCGATCGGCTCGGGTTCAATGTATGCGCAGTCGGCCGCACTGGCGTTGAAGAAGCATGCTCCGCATCTGACCGCCGAAGAAATGGTTCGCGAAAGCCTTAACATAGCCGCCGACATTTGCATTTATACCAATCACAATCTTCTTATTGAAAGGATATAGGTTCGACAAGTCTGGTCATGCTCGTCTGGCAAGGTAAGCATTATCGATAGCCTTTAAAATTGATGCGCAGGATTCTTTGATCTGCCCGTAAGTGATGGTTAGGGGCGGAGCAATGCGGAAACTGTTTGGATGGGAGAGGAACCAGTAACAAATGACGCCAAGCTTTTTGCTTTCCTCTACAATCGCCGTAACTAAATCCGCGGATTCAAAATCAATGGCGAGCATCAGTCCAATACGCCTGATCTCCTTTATGGCTGAATGTTTTAACAGTTGCTCGATAAGCCGGCCTTTTTCCTCAACATTAGCCAGCAGGTTCTCGTCTTCGATTACTTCAAGGGTTGCCAGCGCCGAAGCGCAACACACAGGGTTGCCGCCGAAGGTAGTGATATGCCCGAGCGTTGGATCGTGTGTGAGTATCTTCATGATACTGATGTCTGATATGAAGGCCCCGATCGGTAATCCACCGCCAAAGGCTTTCGCGACGGTTAGGATGTCGGGCACGATATGAAATTGTTCAAAGGCAAACAATGTTCCCGTTCGGCCCATTCCGCATTGGATTTCGTCCAGAATGAGCAAGGCACCGGTCTCTGTGCATTTCATCCGCAGCGTCTTCATAAATTCTTTCGAAGGAATTCTGACACCTGCGTCGCCCTGTATCGTCTCCACGATTACACAGGCCGTGCGTTTTGAGATGTGATGCAGGTCTAAAACTTCGTTAAAGTTCAGGAAGCGAACATCCGGCAACAGCGGACGAAATGCTGCCTTCTTAACTTCATTTCCAGAAACGCTGAGAGAGCCATGCGTGCTTCCGTGATAGGACTTGCGGAATGAAATGATTTCTGTCCGTCCGGTGTATCGCTTCGCCAGCTTAAGAGCTCCTTCATTCGCTTCTGTTCCGGAGTTAACAAAGTAGCAGCAGTTAAGTGAAGGGGGCAGCAGGGACACAAGTTTTTTAGCCAGCAGGTTCGGACTTGACTGGATGAATTCTCCATATACCATTACGTGCAAATGCTTGTCGATCTGCGCTTTTATTGCGCCGATCACAGCCGGATGGCGGTGACCAATGTTAGTGACGCCAATGCCTGATATCAGATCCGCGTAGCGTTTACCATCCGGTCCGTATATATAAATGCCCTCGGCCCGTTCGATCGGAATGAGGTAGGGGGAGTCTGTCGTCTGTGCTAAAAAATTCAGGAACGATTCCTCTGTGAAGTCCATGCGCAAAAGTATCAAGAATGGGCATCGGGAAAAAAAAGTCCCACGCAAAGGTGGGACTGCAGGAAAACTATCACAAAGAGGCTCCACTGGTTCAACTGCGACTGGCCCTTCCAGCCGTGGTTGAAATTCAGCGGGGTGGACCATGTGGTCCATTGACTTTACGCTTTACTTTTGTTTGAATCAGAAGTTAATTAGAACTGAAACCAGCATTCCAATGATAATCGTTGAAACCAAAACCAGTACCTGTCTCCATCTGTCTGCAATCCTCGAATTTGAAACTGTTCTTGTGTATGCCATGATCTTTGCTGTCTTGTTATGAAACAAATGTCGGCAAGATGCCGAGTCTGGTCCACCGAAACTCATTTCAAATCATACACCGGTAGCATTACTTGAAATGACGCATTTGATACTACGGCGATGCGTGGATGTATATCGGATGTGACTTGGAAGATTTCGTCAATTTTGTATTTCTCTGAAAATGAATTGGATCGCTGGGGAAATCATTTGTGAAAGTAGCAAAATTTGGTTTCGTTCCGATTTTTTAAGCCTTAGGGGTATTTTCTACCGATCCTGACCGCCGTTCACTAGCATCCGGGTTATTAAAAGTCCCGAAAATCATAACTTTTTCAAGCGGAAGTTACATGCAAATCCAATCACTTATCCCTCATATAAACTTAGGAAGTCTATAACTTCCTGTCTTACATTTCGCTTTGTGGTCTCATCAAATGAAGCCGTCGCAATGGACTTAAACAATTCACTCACAACATTTGGTCTCAAGCCCAGCTTTCCGGCATAAATCGTTGCCACCTCGAGCTCAATGTCCTCGACCACTTCGTCGAGGTAAATCATGTAAACAAGGTGATAGATTGCTTCCAGTTTGTCGACCTTATCGCCCACCGATGTAAATTTCAGATTGGAGATATCAATATCGGCATTCTTCAGATCGTCAGGAGTAAGCTTCAGCTGGAAGCCCCACTTCAGCAAGCACCTCAGGAAGCGGCTTTCAATTGCATCATATCCCAGAAAAAGAGCGAGGATGTTGAAATAACTTTTCTGCACCGAGGAAAGTTGTTCTTGTTGAAGCTGCATTGTGATTGGGTTTCGTGATTTAGTAGTGTTGTGCTAATGGTGTCGTTTTTCCGCCGGGTAAAAATAAGCGATACGAACGACAATCCCCGCCATGTCTGACGACATTTGGGCTCCTCAAGCGGGGTCTAAACAAGATATTGCAACCGGTTATCGACAGAATCCGCGCCATATTAACTAAAGGCCTTTTCCCGCCAATTTTCGGCCATGGTGGCGATGTCAGGCCAAACTCTTCCGATTCGATCAGGATGAAAGAATTATTGGATCTAGACTGCGGCTAATGCCTGTACCAGGTCGACTAGCTTATTGGAATATCCCCATTCGTTGTCATACCATGCCACCACTTTGATGAATTTTTCATTCAGCGCAATGCCGGCCTTTGCGTCGAAGATACAAGTGCGTGAGTCGCCCAAAAAATCCTGAGAGACCACATCGTCTTCGGTATATCCCATGATGCCTTTAAGTTCACCTTCGGATGCCGCCTTCATCGCCGCCTTGACCTGATCGTAGCTCGCCGGTTTGTCAAGGCGCACAACCAGATCAACCACGGAAACATCCGCCACAGGAACGCGGAAAGACATACCGGTAAGTTTTCCTTTTAATTCAGGGATAACAAGCGACACCGCTTTGGCGGCACCTGTAGAAGAGGGAATGATGTTCTGGTATGCACCTCGTCCGCCGCGCCAGTCTTTCAATGAAGGGCTATCGACGGTCTTTTGGGTGGCTGTTACGGCGTGAACGGTCGTCATCAAACCTTCCGTAATGCCGAAGTTGTCATGCAGCACTTTTGCAAGTGGCGCAAGGCAATTCGTCGTACAGGATGCGTTTGACACGATGGCGTGTTGTGACGTTAATTGTTTGTGGTTAACGCCCATTACGAACGTGGGTGTGTCGTCTTTTGCAGGTGCGGAGAACACAACTTTTTTAGCGCCGGCGGATATGTGCTTCTGGCCGTCCGCCTGGGTGAGGAACAACCCGGTTGATTCGATAACGATCTCGGCGCCTACGTCAGACCATTTCAGGTTTGAAGGATCTTTTTCAGCCGTTACGCGGATCTTTTTGCCATTTACGACGAGGCCGCCATCTTTCGCTTCAACAGTTCCGTCGAATTTGCCGTGAGTAGAATCGTATTTGAGCATGTAAGCCATGTACGCTGGATCCACCAGGTCATTGATACCGACGATTTCTATATCCTTACGATTGATGGCGGCTCTAAAAGCCAGGCGGCCTATTCTTCCGAAACCGTTTATTCCTACTTTGGTCATTGTTAATAAGTTTAATTTTTGCGATGCAAAAATAGAATACGCGATTGCCAAAACCAACGAATTAAAATCGGCTTTCCGAAATAATTATTGCACTGGTTTGCAATTAAACGGTGTCGATCTATATTTGCAGCCTCGTTTTTGGAAGAAAAACCCGTAATCCAATTATGGTCCGTTCGTCTAGGGGTTAGGACACCAGATTTTCATTCTGGTAACACGGGTTCGATTCCCGTACGGACTACGATAGTACAAACTAAAGATCACTAAACCCTCACAAACAGTATGTTTTGAGGGTTTTTTTGTGCTTAGGCCCTCCAAACAGCAATATATGAATTCGAATTTCTGGTGAGAGGTTCGGGAGTCAAAGAATGGTATCAGAAGTTGACTCACCAAATTTCATCTAATGAATTGTAAATCAATATGTTGCGCTAGAACAACTTCGAGTTTCAAATAGTAACACGCTTATAAATTCTTATCGTTAAAAGCTTATTTACTATTTTATGAAAAGAACATTCAACCAGAACTTCATTCTAAGAAAGTCTAAAACAAATGCGTTACCAACGATTTATCTACGTGTAACCATTGACGGATTACGAACAGAAATTTCAGCGAATCGAAACTGCCCAACAGATCAATGGAATTCTTCTCAAGGGCGCGTGATAGGAAGGACCGATGTCGCAAAGAAACTTAATTCCTATCTAGATGCAATAGAATTTAGAATCTACGAAATTCAAAAAGAGCTCATGGCTTCGGGAACTGAATTTAATGGTGATCTTATTAAGATGAGATTCCTGGGACTAGATTTAGAAAAACAAAAGATGCTTGTTGAAATTTTCAATCATCACAATGATCAGTTTTCCGAACTCGTCGGAAAGGAATTTTCCATACGAACATTGAAAAAGTTTAATACGTCAATTCGGTATGTTAAAGAATTTATCTTGTGGAAGTATAAAGTTAAAGACATTCAGATTAGACATCTTGATTTCGAATTCATTAATGATTTTGAATTTTACTTAAAGTCAAAAGCCGGCTGTAGTCACAACACAGCGATGCAGTATATTAAAAAACACTATTGTCCGACTAAAATTTTAAAAGGGTAGCTTGTTTAGAGCGACCCTTTTTAGTTATGTTGAGTTACCACACAAAACGTAACTATGGGTAAAAGTAAAAAATTTGTCGGACAGCCGATTCTATCTCAAATATTGTC